>CALMKK010000315.1 GCA_937867135.1 uncultured candidate division Zixibacteria bacterium | reverse complement strand
AACCATGAGGAGCAATTTGATACTTTTATCGGCTGGGGCCGGTACGCCGGTCTTTTTGCGTATGATGAAGATGAACAGCGGTTGTATCTTGATTTGGAGGAAAAGTCAGAAGAATAGATCCATCGTTTTTAGGAGCGAAATTTCCTGTTATCATCAAGTAATTCAAATCAATAAAATTGCCTATAAATACCGCCACAAAGGAGATTTATTTTTTTTGGAATTAGTCTCGTTGTGGGTTGCGGGAAACGCCTCGCAAAGCGGCAAAGGCATGTCGCCCGTTCTTAAAAAGAGAGAAAAGGCCCGGTATAAGGCGAATAAAGCGGAGATGATGAAACGGAGAAACGGCCGGGCGGATTCTGATAGCCCGTGCCGGCGAAAGGGCTCTTCGATAGAGTCGACTTAAAAGACGATGGAACTCTTGGACGGGAACAGCGGTGGGAAAAAGGGAATGGGCCAAATCAAAAAGACGATAATCGGAATAAAGCATTTGATTTTTCACTTTGTTATAAAAATCTGTCCCGGGAAATGGAGTCAACACGGTGAATTCATGGTAATAAATTTTCATCCGATCCATATATCTCAAAAGGGAATCAAAATCTTTTTGTGTATAATACGGTTGAATAATAAAGGCCCCCAGCGGATCGATTTTATTGGCCTGCAAAATGGAAATAGCGCGATTGTTGTTTTCAACTGTGCTCCTCTTATTTAGCAAATTCAATTCATCATCGCGAAATGTTTCCAATCCCAGGAAGACTTTTTTAAGGCCGATTTTGGCCCATTTTTCCACAAGATCGGGATGGCGGTTGATTTCATCGATCCGACTTAAAATATAATACTCTTTTTTCAGGCCGGCTTCTTTTAAGAGTTCATATATTCGAAAAGCATGCTTATAATCAAAAAATAGATTGTCATCGCCGGCATAGATATATTTCTCTTTTATTTCAAGCAGTTCCCGCAAAACCAGCTCAGGCGAACGCTTCAAATATTTCCCCTGAGTCAATACCGGGCAAGGGCAGAAATTGCAGTGATAGGAACAGCCGACCGAAGTTATAATGAGGGCGGTCGGCCGCCAGACCAGATGGAAATAATTATTGCGGTTGCGATCTGTCAGGTCCCGACGGGGAAGGGGGAAAGAATCGAGATTGAGAAGCGGCCTTTGCGGATTGATATGAAATTGTCCGTTATGGCGGAAAGCGATATTTTCGATTTCGAGATAGGAGCGACCCATTTCGTGATTATCCACAATTTGGTGAAATGAATCCACGCCGTGTCCGATGGCGACAAAGTCAACCTGCGGTCGGTCGAAATCGCGCGGAACCAGCGTGGCCTGAGTTCCCCCGACTATAGTCATAATTTGCGGATTCCATTTCTTGATTTGGCGCAAAATTTCATAAATGCGATAAGTATGGATTACCGTCCCGGTAATGCCGACAATATCGGGCCGGAATTTCTCAAGGCTGTAATCTAAATGATGGTCGGTTTTCATATCCAGTATTTGGACGTCATGATTTGGTATGGCCGCGGCGAGATATTCCAGCGCCAATGGCTCAATGTTTATCAGCCGATGGGGGACAATGCTTAAAGGATCGGTGTCAGGATATATTAAAAGAACCCTCATTTTATTTCCTCCAACGGGCCCGGTCCGCCAAATCGATAATCTCATTCACAACGAAAACGGAAAGCAATGACCGTGCCATCGCTGCGGAGATGATCGGATCGCCGCAAGTAAATGAGGATCAGTCCAATCGAATAATGAGTATGGGGCTTCAGATAACTTTTTTTGTATATTACATATTCACCGGCGTCCCGGAATATCCATTTTAGCGCCGAAGTCTTGACAAATTGCAGTTGCCCTTCGGCCATAATTTAATTATTTTGGATTCAGGGAAATCGACTTTTCAGCGCTCTGCTTAATTTCGGGAGCCTTTTTTTGGCCAGTCATAATGATGGTAATAGCGATTATTAAGATCGCCGAGATAAAAATATGGAATCCCAAATAGGGCATTATAAGATAATCCGGCGGCTTGGTTCGGGCGGAATGGGGGATGTTTTTCTGGCCTATGACACCAAGCTTTATCGTCAGGTGGCCCTTAAATTTTTATCGGACCGCCATATCGACGATATCCTGTTGCGGGAACGATTTGCACGAGAGGCCAGAGCGGCGGCGGCTGTAAATCATCCCCATATCGTTACCATCTATGAAGTGGGTGAATTTGAGGGGCGGCCATACATTGCGATGGAATATATCGACGGGCAGTCTCTGAATGACCTGATTGCCAAAAAGAAGGTATCATTCGATCTGATCGTTGATATCGCGAGTCAGGTCTGTACCAGTTTAGCCGAGGCGCATGCGGCCGGATTGATTCACCGAGATATAAAGCCGACCAATATCCATCTGGATGAAAAGGGGCGCGTAAAAATTCTCGATTTTGGATTGGCCCGAATAATCGGAGAAAAAGAACTTTCTGAAACCGGCTCCACTCTGGGGACGATTAATTATATGTCCCCGGAGCAGGTTCGCGGGGAACCACTGACTCCGGCCTCGGATCTGTTTTCGCTCGGAGTAGTGCTTTACCTGATGATTTCCGGGAAATTGCCGTTTCGAGCGGAATATGAGGCGGCGGTTCTTTATGCAATCGTGAATGATGCCCCGGAGCCGCTTGCGGCTCTCAATCCCGATATGCCGGCCGGCCTGATTGAAATAGTCGATCGTTTGCTGCGGAAAAATCCCGCGGAACGATACCAGACCGCACAGGAGGTGCAGAATGATTTGGAAAAATGCCATTCCATAAAAGGCCCCCCGAAAATAAAAAAATCCGGTTTTCTCGGCCAGGCCGTTTATTGGGCGGCTCTTTTACTTTTGGGGTTGTTGGCTGCTTTATTATTCAGAAATGTCACCCACAAATCGGAATCCCCGGCGTTTCCGAGGAAGATGGTAGCGGTGCTTCCATTCGAAAATCTGGGCCCTCCGGAAGATGAGTACTTTGCCGATGGCATGACCGATGCCATAACCACCAATCTGGCCAAATATCAGGAATTAGGCGTAATATCGCGCGCCAGCGCCGCGCTCTATCAAAACAGTCATAAAAAAATGCGGGAAATCGGGGCGGAGTTGGGCGCCGACTATATCATGACCGGAACCATTTATTGGGACAAGTCCGGCCAGGTTGCCCGCATACGTATCAATGCCAGTCTGATTCAGGCCGATAAGGATCAGTATTTATGGGCGCAGATGTATGAGCCTCCGATGGACAGAATATTTTCATTGCAGTCAGAAATTTCGGCTGATGTCATTAGGATTCTGGCCCCTACCGTTCCTTGGGCCACTCATCCGACTGAGGTTACCGAGCCGACCAAGGATCTTAAGGCTTATGATTTATATTTGCGCGGCAACGAATACTTCAGCAACACCTGGGACCAGGATGATATTGAAAATGCGATTCACCTTTATCAACAGGCTGTTCATCAGGACACTAATTTCGCGCTTGCCTATGCCATGCTGGCCCGCGGGCACGCTAGTATGTATTGGGAATATTTCGATCGCAGTGAAGAGAGAAAGGAATGGGCCAAACAGGCGGCTGAGCGAGCTATGGCCCTATCGCCGGATCTGGTGGAAGGGCATTTGGCGATGGGATATTATTATTATCACTGTTATCTTGATTATGATCGGGCTCTCGGCGAATTCGAATCGGCTTTAAAAAATCAACCCAATAACAGCGATTTATTTAATGCAATCGGGGCGGTGGAAAGAAGGCAAGGGAATCTGGAGCAGTCGGTTCAGAATTTCATCAAGGCGCTTGAACTTGATCCGCGATCGCACCAGAAAGCTTTTGATGTTGGCTTAAGCTACGGGATGATGCGGCAATATCGGCCGGCGGCAGATTATCTTGACCGGGCAATCATGCTGGCCCCCGATTGGCCCCTGGCATATATATATAAAGCGTGGCTTCAAATTATCGGAGATGGTAATATCTCCAAAGCCAGA
>CALMKK010000314.1 GCA_937867135.1 uncultured candidate division Zixibacteria bacterium | reverse complement strand
CCTGACCGGCGGTGTCTTTTATTCCCAAACTCGTATTCCGATTCCCGGCGCCGAAATATCGATTGGTTACCGCGCCGACACCTCCGATACCAATGGCGCCTATAGTCTGCCGAATATCGCCCCCAGTGAATATGATATTAAAGCCGTCAAACCTGATTTTGATACTCTCTCAACCGTGGTTGAGGTCGTGAACGATACTTCTATTAATCTTTATCTGAAAAGTAGCTCCGCCGTTACCTCTGTCTCCGGACAAATTTATGCGCGCGAAGGTATCGCCCTGGAAAATGTCCGGGTAACCGTTCTGAATCCCGATGGTTCCCCTTCCGGTTTGACAGCCGTCACTAATTCCACCGGGTCGTATATCATAAGTGGTGTCCCTTACAGCGAGGCCGTTTTTCAGATTCAGAACGGCGGCAATCCCAACTACGATTTATTGACTGAACAATTTCCGGAAGTTATCGCAACCGCCAATCCCAAAATTGATTTCGTTGGCCGCATTCGACGGCTGGCTTTTAAATCGGAGGGCGTCGCTTCGGCCTATCTCTGGAAATTGGTCCGTTCCGATATCTGGTTTCCCTGGTATCCCGATACTGCGAATGATTGTCTTCGATTCGATTTCTGTAATGCCAATGATTTAGGTATCTTGGCGATGGATAATGGCATCACAATTCCTGAAGATGCCGGAGCGGTTTATTGGGTAATTGATATGTCGCTGGATGAAGCCGTTTGTGAGGCGGGCTTCATCGTTGACGGCATTTCGCTCGATCAGGGGGACTATTGGGGCGGAACAAAAAACCTTAATCTTGATGAACCCCTTCCCCTGGATATTCATTTTCTGGCCGGACACACGGTTTCTATTCGATTTTATGCCTGGCCCCAGCGGGCTGGAATCTGCGGCGATATCCGCCTGAGGAATTTCAGCCTTTTCTATTATCTCTAAGTCTCAGCAAATTCCGCATTAGCGCCATAATTACTTAAAGCCCAATTGTCTATTTAGTCCAATCCTAATTCCGGCGGCAGTTTCAACCCGGGCGAGCCGCGAAATATTTGCATATCTCATTGAATTTAAATATAGTATCCAGCTTTATATATATCCCGGTAATATCTGACAATTATTGTTCAGATTTGGAGGTTTTTGTCGATTAATATGATATATAAATAAGAGCCATTATGTTGTATTTAATTCTTGACAAAATAGGCTTATATAGTTATAATTTTCACATGGAAGTGCTTAATTATTCACAAATTTTGGCATATATATTCTTTATTTTGCAAAATAATGTGAAATAATTCACAAAATAGTATGGATTAATATTTTGTTATATAAATGAGGTGATGAGAAGTGAGTCTAAACCGTCGCGATTTTTTTAAATTAGCAGCGACCGGATCTCTTACCCTCGCGGCCGGGGAAACGCTCGCCTCGGACAAAAAAAACAAAATCGATACCGAAAATGCTTTCGGCGTTCTGGTCGATACGGTCGTTTGTATCGGCTGCCGCAAATGCGAATGGGCCT
>CALMKK010000313.1 GCA_937867135.1 uncultured candidate division Zixibacteria bacterium | reverse complement strand
CTGTTTTCTGAAATCGCGCATGAAGACGTTATATATGATTCTGAAGTTCATAATATTAAAACAACTTGAGGGCTTGCACCGGCTGCAAATTGGCGGCCCGGCGGGCCGGGAAATATCCGGCGGCCAGTCCGACAATCGCCAGGACCACCATGGCAATTCCGGCGCCGAGCAAATCGACTTCCGGCACCCCGATAAATTCATCCATTTTAAAAAGCGGAACGATCTTCACGATTCCCATGCCGATCATAAATCCCAAAAAACCGCCGACCGCCGTGAGCAGCAGAGTCTCAAAAATAAATTGCATCATTATCATGCTTTTTTTGGCGCCCAGGGCCATCTTAATTCCGATTTCCTTGGTTCGCTCTTCAAGGACAACATTCATGATATTGGAGACACCGATGCCGCCGGTGATCAGGGTGGCGACCCCGATGCCTATCAAAAAAATGCGAAAGGCCCAGAAAAAGTTGGTCAGAAATTTGAATCCCTCCGTAACATCCCAGATGCCCAGCGCATCTTCATCGCTCGGGTCGAACCGATATTTCTCCCCCAATAAAGAATACATCTCCTTCTTGACCGCCCCCATATTGCTTTTTTCATTGTGTTGAACGACAAAATTATTGAGATAGCGGCGGCTGTACATACCTTGAAATGTGCTGGAGGGAATAAAGGCTTTGCGGCTGTCCCGGCCGCTGTAAGAGGAGTCCTGTTCCTTATGTTTTAAGACTCCGATAACCCGGAAGGGGACATTGTTGACGAGAATATATTTCCCGATCGCTTCTTCGGAGCCAAAGAGTTGATTTTTCAATTCGTCGCCGATAAAAACCACCCGCCTCTTTTGAACAATATCGAGAGCATCGATAAAACGGCCGCCGAGGTCAGGTATGATATTGCGCATTTCGCCGAATTCCGGCCAGATTCCGACGACATTTTGAATGATAACCTGCTTGCCGTATTGAAGCGGGACATTCCATTTTGAATATTCGGGGGAAATCCGCTGGATATTTGAAATTTTGGCCTTTAACATGGATACATCGTCTTCGGTGAATTGGATATTTCGACCCTTCGGCAGACCCTGCCAGGTTTTGGCTGTCATGCCGGGCCAGACGATGGCGATATTTTCTCCCAGTCCCTTTTGCGATTTCATCTGGGCCGAATAAATTCCCTTGCCGAAAGCAAAGAGGAGCACAATGGCCAGTGTCCCCCAGAGAATTCCACCCATGGTCATGAAGGTGCGAAGTTTCTGTTGGCGCAGGTCGCGCAGGAATTGACGAACCGATAAAAGCGGGAGCATGGGGCAGACCTCTTATTTTATTTCCTTGGGTGGACGTTCGACGATCTGGTCGCCCTCTTTCAATCCCTCGACAATTTCAATATTCATACCGTCGGACAAACCGGTTTTGACCGGCCGGGAAACGATGGCCCCGAGAGAATCATAGATTTCGACGGTGGAATTGGAATCGGCGATTTTGACCAACCGTTCGGGAGCCAGAAGAATATCGGTTTTTTTGGTGATGATAATATCGGCGTTGGCACTGTAACCGGCCCGGAGAAAAGATTGGCCGGCCTCTTTCAAAAGAATTTCTATATCAAAGAGAGTCGAGCCTTCTTCTTTGTGGGCCTTGGGCGATATTTTTTCCAAATAGCCGTGCAGGGTATCACCGGGAATTGCACCTACGCTTATATCGACCGCCATCCCGGCTTTCAATTTGCCCACATCGATTTCATCCACGGTGCCTTTGAATATGAGATTTTCCATTCGGGCTAGAGTCATCAACTCGGTTCCGGCCTGATACGATGTTAATGGCACGACCGGGTCCCCTTCTTCGACCAGCTTGGAGAGCACCATGCCGCTGATGGGGGCGCGGATGGTATTGTCAACATGACGGTCGGCGATTTCGATGCGGCCCGATTCGATTAATTCCAGTTTTTCCCGCGCCAGTTTCAGACGGAGCTGGCTCTCGTCCAGAGAGGCCTTCTTGGACTCGAATTCCTGATTTGCCACCAACTGCTTGTCTTTGAGCATTTTTACGCGGTCGAATTCGCGCACGGAATTGTCATAACCGACCTCCTCGATTTCGACCTGACGTTTGGCCTCGGCGTATTCGATGGGAGTCGGGTCGGGGGCAACATCGATAAGGGGATCGCCCTCTTTGACTTGATCACCGATATCCACATATATTTTTTTGACTATGCCGGAGATTTTTGATTTTACCGATATCTCTTTTTCCGGTTGAATTTTCCCGACTGCCAGAGCCTTCTCGATAATTGAGCCCTTTTCAATTTTGACTTTATTGAAGCCGTCGTCCTTCTTGGCGGAGCCGTTAACCGCAAAAAATAAAACCGCCCCGACCAAAACAACGCTGAATGAGATGAGGATTATTTTCTTAAACATAGTTACTCTCTTTTTTAAGAAGTGGAGCTTTTATCCGTCTTTTAGTACATTTTACGGATTCAAAAGGCCCGATGTTTCGCTTTTATAATTTGACGGCAATAGGGCAGACGCATAAAATTTATAGGGCGGTCATATTCCGGGTCCTAATCTTCCCTTTGACTTTATGTTTTACTCCCTTTATTTTGACTCCATGATTATTAACCAAGGAATAAAGTCTTTTGCTGTCATTGGGCTGTTATCGCTTTTGGTGAACTGCGGATGCGGGGAACGGCGATTCCATGACAAAAAAGGGCAGTCCGCTCCCACTGATAGTCTGGTAATCACTCTGGACGGAGAGACGGGAAAAACAGTATTTGACATCACTCAAAAAAATCATAAGGTTGCTTATATAGAGACGGCTTCGGGGCTGTTTATTAAAGGAATCGATTCGATCGAATCAAATTATCAATACGGCTGGCTCTATTCGGTCAATGATTCTATCGCCCAGGTGGCGGCGGATAAATATTTAACGGGCGATGGTGACACAATAAAATGGCATTTTCGGAAGTTTTAAAAAGATGATTAATGTTGATAAAATAATCGACGGCAAAGCGCTCTTTCTTATTGCCGGGCCATGTGTTATCGAATCCGAAGAAATCTGTTTTAAGGTTGCCGATCGTCTGAAAGAATTGTCCGAAAAGTATGACCTTCCGGTTATCTTTAAATCATCGTATGCCAAGGCCAACCGCCTTTCGGCCGATTCTTTCGCCGGACGCGGTATTGAGTACGGTCTGACCATATTGCAAAAGGTGGGGCATAAATTTAATCTGCCGCTTCTGACCGACGTCCATGAAACCATCGAAATTCCCCCGGCGGCGCAGGTTGTCGATATTTTGCAGATTCCGGCTTTTCTCTGCCGCCAGACGGAACTGGTTCGTCAGGCCGCCGCGACCGGCAAGTGGATAAATATAAAGAAGGGTCAATTCCTGGCGCCGGAAGATATGGAAAAAATTGCGGCCAAGGCCAAATCGGGCAAAGTAATGCTGACCGAACGAGGCTCATCGTTCGGCTATCACAACCTGGTGGTCGATTTCCGGTCCTTATTAATAATGAAGAAATTCGGCTATCCGATTGTTTTTGACGCCACTCATTCCCTGCAACTTCCCAGCGGCGGGGGACATGTTTCCACCGGTCAGCCGGAATTCGTGATTCCATTTGCCAGAGCGGCCGTGGCGGTGGGCATCGACGGGCTTTTTGTCGAAACTCATCCGGAGCCGGCCAAAGCACTGAGTGATTCGGGCGCGATGCTTCCGCTCTCTAATTTGGAAACGCTGATTCAAGAAATCCTGAAAATCCGCGAATCAAAATAATTTTCCTTAAAGAATAATGTCTCCAATAAAAAAGAAAAAATATTTAACCGGTAAAGAACTGGCCGAAAGATTTAAGACTATAAAACTATTGGCTCTTGATGTCGATGGGGTTCTGACCGATGATCATATTTATTTCGGGCCGGACGGTTTTGAGATGAAGAAATTTAATATTTCCGACGGCTTTTTCATAGTGCTGGCGATTCGCTCCGGTTTGGAAATTGCCATAGTCTCGGGGCGGCCGTCCAAAGCCACCACTACCAGAATGAAAGATCTGGGGATAAAATATGTTCTTCAGGAAATGAAAGACAAACGGAAGCAATTACTGCCGCTTCTGGACCAGCTGAAAATAGATCCATCTCACGCGGCCTTTGTGGGAAACGAGATTCTGGATATCGGGCTGGCCCGGGAAGTCGGGCTTTCGATTGCAGTCGGTGATGCCAGCCAAGAACTTAAGGAAGTTGTCGATTATGTCACGAAAGCCAAAGGTGGGGCGGGCGCAGTGCGGGAAGTAATTCGCGCTTATTTTGACGGCAACGGTCTTGACCCGGTCTCGTATTTAATTTAGGTTCTAAATATGATTCTTGAAAACGGACGGGAAGTCATAAAAAAGGAAGCCCAGGCGATTGCCGAATTGGCCGATCATCTCGATGAGAATTTCACGGCGGCGGTGGAATTGATACTGGCGTGCCAGGGACGTGTAATTGTCACCGGCATGGGAAAATCCGGCCTGGTGGGGAAGAAAGTTGCCGCGACCTTTACATCAATCGGAATTGCCGCCTTTTTCCTTCACCCTGCCGAAGGGGTTCATGGCGACCTCGGCCTGGTACGTTCCGATGATATTCTGATCGCTATTTCCAAATCGGGAGCCACCGAAGAACTCTACCAGATATTGCCGGCCATAAAGCGTCTGGGAGTGAAAATAATTTTATTGACGGGACAATCCGATTCGCCCCTCTCGGCCAAATGCGATATTATCCTCGACTGCTCGGTCCGGTCCGAGGCCTGCCCCAATAATCTGGTGCCGACTTCATCGGCCACGGCGGCCCTGGTGATGGGCGATGCCCTGGCCATCGCTTTGCTTAAAGAAAAGAAATTTTCGCCTGAGGATTTTGCCTATTTGCATCCGGGAGGGTCGCTGGGACGACGGCTTTTGATGAAGGTCGAGGAATTGATGCATATTAATTCCGAAATACCGGTGGTCACGGTCGATACCAAAGTCAAAGATACCCTTTTTGAAATAACCGGCAAAAGGCTTGGCACGGCGCTGGTAGTAAATGGCAAAAATAAACTGGTCGGCATTTTTACCGACGGCGACCTGCGGCGGCTGGTTGAGAAGGATGATGATTTTTTCAACCGCGCGACCGGCGATGTCATGACGCCCGATCCCAAAACTATCCGGCGGGGCGCCTTGCTTGACGAAGCGCTGGCCATGATGGAGAGACATTCCATTATGGTGTTGCCGGTGGTTAACCGCGAATATCAGCCGATCGGGATAATTCATCTCCACGATATACTCAAATCAAAACTGGTCTGATAATCGGTGCGCCCGCTCAAGCAACTCAAACGAAGTCTTATTTATTATTTCATAAAAGTTCTTATCTATTTTTTCAACATTTTGCCGCGATCCGCGGCGGTCGCGCTGGGCGGCGCTCTGGGAAGACTGGCCGCCGGGACTTCCAAAAAGGATCGCCGGATAGCCGTCCGAAATCTGGAACTGGCGTTTGGCGAAAAAATGAGTGCCAAAGACCGAGAAACGACCTTTCGAAATATTTTTGTCAATTTCGGGAAATCGGCGGTTGATGTCCTCCGTTTTCAAAAGCATTTCCGAGAAGAGATTATGCCGCTGGTCGATATTGAAGGGC
Source organism: uncultured candidate division Zixibacteria bacterium (assembly GCA_937867135.1). GTDB lineage: Bacteria > Zixibacteria > MSB-5A5 > GN15 > PGXB01 > UNRQ01. The sequence continues at coordinate 35,569 of CALMKK010000313.1, read as the reverse complement.
GGGATAATTTCGACAGAGTCTATAATCGAGGCCGGGGAATAATCGCCATTACCGGTCATCTCGGGAATTTCGAATTAATCCCGGTCTTTATGGGCCGCTTAGGATATAAAGTCTCCGCCATCGGCCGCGAATTATATGATAAACGGCTGGATCGCCTGCTGGTCAATAATCGGGAAAAGATGGGGGTGGTCAATGTTGATACCAAAGAATCGCCCCGGCATCTGCTCCGGCTCCTGCATCAGGGGTACGCGCTGGGCGTTCTTATTGATACCGACTCGATGCGGGTCAGGAGCATGTTTATTCCGGCCTTCGGAAGACCGTCAAATACCCCAATCGGCCAATCAATTTTGGGCCTGAAAACCGGCGCCGGATTTATTCCGCTGGCTTGCGTTCGGGACGGGAAAAGGTATAAATTGATAATAAAGCCCGAAGTGACAATCGAAAAGAGCGGCAATTTCGAAAAAGATGTGTATAATATAACCAAGAAATGCACCCGGGCCCTGGAAGAGATAATTAGAGAATACCGCGATCAATGGATTTGGTTCCATGACCGCTGGTGCACCAAATCAAAAGAGCCGATACCATATTATGATGAGAAAATTTAAAGTATTTTTTATAGCGGCCCTCGTAGCCGCGGCCCTCACCGGTTGCGGCGACAAAGATGAAATCAAAGCGCCGTCTGGCGACTCCGACTCGGCGTCGGCCGAAAAAATCCGCCCCGATCAAGAAATGCGCAACGCCCAGATCTTTCTTTATAACAAGGGGCTCCGCACAACCGATGTCTATGCCGATTTCATCAAAAAATTCGAAAAATATGACTCTACCATCGCCTGGGGGCTCAAGGTCAATTTTTTTGATTCCACCGGCAAGGAAATTTCCAATCTGGAGGCGGATAGCGGCCTGATTCGGGAAAGAACCAATATGATGGTCGCCTACGGCCATGTCGTTGTCATCAGCCAGGACAGTTCCCGACTTGAAACCGAGCAGTTGTCCTGGAACGCCATGGAGAATAAAATCGAAACGGATAAATTTGTCACTATCGTTCAACACGGCGATACCCTGACCGGTTACGGCCTGGAGGCGGATCAGCGCCTGACCCATATTACCATAAAAAAGCAGGTCAGCGGGAGATTGAAAAACACTCAGAGTATTGAGCCATAGACGAAGCGCTTTTAGCAGCAAGGATTAAAAATGGAAAAGCCGCATCGAATTGCAATGATATACGGTTATGCTGTCTGTTTGGTCGCTATTATTACTCTCTTGATATCTGTTCCCAATATGGTCAATTCCCTGTTTGATCTGGCCGATCCGATTCATTCCGGCGGCTATTATTCCCCCGGCCGGCAGGCCAGTTTGGTGTCGTTTGAAAATTATAAAATGGATGTTTTGAGCGCGCCTCTGGGCGAGGGGAAGACCGGAACCGAGGCCTATGTTCCCGATGACCAGACCCTGCGCGCGATGTATGAGGCCGCCCGCGCCGACAAAATCGCTTCGGCCTTGCACATCGCCCGGCGGACGATAGTAGTCTTTGGATTATTGACGGTTATTTCGGTTCTTCTTTTTATTTTTCATTTTCGCTGGATACGGGCTCTCTCAAAAACGGCATAATAAAATCAGCCGCTCGGTCCGAAACATCTTTCGTTAATTCAGGCCCTTCTCCGGATCCCAAATTCGCTTGACAAACAGGGCTTTTGCTTTATTATTGATTAAAGAGCATAGTTTACATTTCCGAGATTTTTCTGCCGGTTTCTTTCGATGTTACATAAACTTATAATATAAATGGAGACCGACCATGAATAATTTTTCAAGAATTCCATTCCCCTTGGTCGTCCTATTCCTGTTTGGGGTGATCTTGTTGATCCCGGGTCAGGTTCTGGCCACCTTTTCTATCGTGGCGGTGGATACTCTGACCGGCGCAGTCGGCGGCGCCGGCGCATCGTGCATCGACGGTTCGGTTATGATTAATGACTGTATCGAAGGGATTGGGGCCAGCCATACTCAGGCCTATTATCTGGTTCAAAACAAAAATAATCTGCACAATTTGATGGCGGTCGGAATCGCGCCCGATTCGATCATCCATTGGCTTGAGAACAATGATTATGAGGCCACCCCGGAATATCGTCAATATGGCGTGGTGACACTGGCCAATCATGGCGCCTCGGCCGCTTATACCGGGAGCGCCACCACTCCCTGGACCGGCCATATTACCGGGCCGGGCTATTCGATTCAGGGGAATATACTTATTCTCGATGGGTTTGTGCTTGATTCGATTCATGCGGCATTTCTGCGTACCGATGGCCCGCTCGAGGATAAATTGATGGCGGCGTTACAGGGGGCGAATGTTCCCGGCGCCGATACCCGATGTTACGGATGTAATAAACCGGCCATTTCGGCCTTTATTAAAGTCGTTCATATTGGCGACGGGGGAACTCCGTACCTTTATCTGAATGTCAACAACACTGTTTGCGCCAAAAATCCGCTCGATTCCCTTCAGAAATTGTATGATCACTGGAAACTTCTGGCCAACGCCGATCCCGGTGTTTCCACGGTTGCGGCCGCACCGCTTAGGGCCCCTGCCAGCAGCGGCGCTCATAGTATCAATATTAATATTGCCCCGCTCAATATCAACGGGCAGTATCCGCGCGGCGGGGCGACCGTCTCCCTGAGCCATACCGGAACCGGTATTCTGGCCCCCGTGACAGATAATGGTGACGGTACCTTCTCATCCACGCTAACCACCCCGGCCGACCCCGAAAGAGATACAATTACGGCAACGGCCACAGCCGGAGGCGAAACGACGCCATTGAATCAGACGCCGATTGTCGCTTTTTACCGGTGCGGTGACGCCAATGGGAACGGGGCAATTAATATCATCGATGTTTCTTTCCTGATTAACGCCATTTACAGGCAGGGGACACAACCCGACCCGATATGGCTGGGGGACCCCAACGGGAATGGCGCCTCCAATATCATTGATGTTTCCTATTTAATTAATTTCCTGTACAGAAGCGGACCGGCGCCGGTCTGCCCGCAAACCATAAGTTCGGCCCCCTGATACCACTAATTGCCGGACTCCATAGCTCAAATGGCCGGTTTTCCCAAACCGGCTATTTTTTTAAATAGAATTTGCATTTTGGAACTTTCAACCCCGGTTGCGCATTATTTTCCTTTGAATTATTATTGTGTAAATAAACGTAGAATATTCAAACCGGGAGATTGATTAAATGAGCGCCATTAAAATGTCCGATAATGTTTATTGGGTCGGTGTCAAAGATCCGGGGTTAATCAAATTTGATATCTATATGAACCTCCGGAGCGGCACGACCTACAATTCCTATCTCATCCGGGGTGAGAAGACTGTCCTTATCGATGCCGTCAAAAAGGAATTTATACCATCCTATTTCGATTCCATCCGGGCCATTGTTCCGCTGGAAAAAATTGACTATCTGATTGTGAATCATACCGAGCCGGATCACAGCGGGGCGATTACGGCTCTTTTGAAAGAGAACCCCAAAATGGAAATTATCTGCGCCGCGGCCGCCATGCCGTTTGTCAGAAATATTGTCAATGTCGATATTCCGCTGAGGGGTGTCAAGGATAATGATATTCTCGATCTGGGCGGCAAGAAACTGACCTTCAAAATTATGCCGTATATGCACTGGCCCGATACCATGATGGAATATCTGGACGGGGACGGGATACTATTTTCCTGCGATGGTTTCGCGACCCACTGGAGCAGTGACACGCTGTATTCCGATGAAATGAAAGGTGATTTTCCTCACGAATTTCATTATTACTGGGATTCCATCATGCGGCCATTTTCGACTTACATCCGAAAAAATCTAACCAAACTTGATAGTCTTGATATTAAAATGATTGCGCCATCGCACGGCCCGGTCATTCGTCAGAATCCGCGCGCTTATATCGACAAATACAAAGAGTGGGTTGCGGATAAAACCGAGAAGGCCAATCAAGTAACCATATTTTATGCTTCCAGTTACGGTAACACCAAACTACTCGCGGAGAAAATCGCGGAAAATATCAGCCGTGGCGGGTTGAACACCGTTCTGCTTGACGCCGCCGAATGTACGCCCGATGCGGCGCGGGACAACATCGAAAAGAGCCGTGCCGTTCTGTTCGGAACACCGACTTTCAATGGCGATGCCGTCAAGCCGATCTGGGACGTGGTCGGCTTATTAAACACGGTGGGATGTCTGGGGAAGAAAGCGGCGGTATTCGGGTCGTACGGCTGGAGCGGAGAAGGGATCGATTTGGTGTCGAGCCGTCTTTCCGGTATGCGCCTGAAAGTATTCGAGAGCCCGATTAAGGCGCGATTGATACCGTCGGAGACGGAACTGAACCAATTGAATGAATATTGCGCCGGCCTGATTGATTTTATTAAAAAGTAATTTTTCTTTTGAGCACCGGACGGTCAATGGAAGAACCGCCGGGAGGATCGCCAAAAACGTACTTGATCCGGCCGGACAATAATTTCAATCCTGCCGTCCAAAGTTGACTATTTTTAAATTAGACTAGAGGGAAACAAGGTATTCATGAATGGATCGCGCCGCTTTGCGCCCGGCGCCCATCGCCAGAATAACAGTGGCCGCTCCAGTGACGACATCACCTCCGGCCCATATCTTATGCATCGAGGTTTTGCCGGTTTGTTCATCGGCGACAATATTTCCCTTTTTGCCTATTACCAAACCTTGCGTGGTTTTTGGAATAAGGGGATTGGGGCTGTTTCCAATAGCGCAAACCACGGCATCTATAGGCAAAATCGTTTCAGAGCCCTTAATCGGGATAGGACTCCTTCTCCCCGATGCATCCGGTTCACCCAGTTCCATTTTTAAGTATTCAATTTCCTTTACCCATCCATTTTCATCGCCAATATATCTAATAGGTAAAGTAAGAAATTGAAATATGATTCCTTCCTCTTCGGCGTTTTCAACTTCCTCAAGGCGTGCCGGAAGCTCCTGCCGTGATCTGCGATATATTATTCTCGTTTCCGCGCCAAGTCTTAAAGCGGTGCGGGCACAATCCATGGCCACATTGCCGCCCCCCACAACTGCCACCCGACTATGTTCTTTAATGGGTGTCCGATATTCAGGAAACAGGAACCCTTTCATCAGATTCATTCTGGTAAGGTATTCATTCGCGGAATAGACACCGTTAAGGTTTTCGCCCGGAATATTCATAAACCAGGGCAGCCCCGCTCCGGCGCCTATAAAAATAGCATCATATTCGTCAAGAAGGCTATCGATTTTTCTGGTTTTGCCGACTACGTAGTCGGCCACGACCTTGACGCCGAGTTTCTTCAAATAATCGACCTCTCGATTTACAATGGCTTTGGGCAGGCGAAATTCGGGAATGCCGTAGGTTAGCACTCCGCCCAATTTGTGAAGAGCCTCGAAAATTGTGACCTGATGTCCCAGTTTTATTAAATCACCTGCCACTGTTAGACCCGCCGGACCTCCTCCCACGACGGCCACATTTTTACCTGTGGATGACGGAATTTCAGGAATATTCATTTTGTCCTGTGCCGCTTCCCAATCGGCCAGAAATCGCTCCAGTCGTCCAATTGCTATTTGTCCGCCCTTCTTGACCATTACGCAGGTTGATTCGCATTGCTCCTCCTGCGGGCAGACTCTGCCGCAGACTGCAGGAAGAAGGTTCTTCTCCTTCAAGATCTTAATGCCGGCGGCAAAATCATTTTCAGCAACGCATTTAACGAATTTGGGTATATCTATTTCGACCGGGCATTTTGCCACACAGAGCGGCTTCTTGCACTGAAGGCACCGCGATGCTTCCTGCACCGCCGTCTCTACCGGGTACCCCAGGGCGACCTCGCTGAAATTGTGTCTTCTGATCTCGGCCGGTTGCTTCGGCATTTCTCTGCGATTATAGTCAATTTTCTTTTTCTGAGGTTCCATCATAGCGCTTCATCCCTGGTTTTAAGAGCATGATCCTCACACCGGCTGGTCTCGGAAACGATGGTTTCTTCTTTCAAATATGTTTTTCGCCTTTGTAGCAGTTCCTTCCAATCCACCTCGTGCCCATCGAAGTCGGGACCGTCCACGCAGGCGAATTTTGTCGCCGAGCCTACCGATACCCGGCATACCCCGCACATCCCGGTACCGTCTATCATTATCGGATTCAGACTGACAATTGTCTTGATACCATATGGCCGGCTGGCGTCCGCGGACCTTTTCATCAGAAATGTACATCCATTAATAATTATGCGGTCGACAGGTTCCCGGGCTTCCTGCATAATTCCGGGGATTTTACTCACATGACCGCGGTATCCCTTCGTTCCGTCCCGGGTGATTCTGATAAGCCGATCAGATACTTTCTCGAGTTTGTCTTCCCAATAGAGAAGGTATGAACTCCGCGCTTCCATAACCGCTATGACGCGATTGCCCTTTTCCTTCAACGCTCGTGCGATGGGATAAATACTCGCGATTCCGTAGCAGCCGCCGATGCATAAAACCGTCCCAAAGTGTTCGATCTCGGTAGGGTTCCCCAGCGGCCCTACCGCCGTCGGTATATTTTTCCCGACTTGGATCGCCGCCAGGTCGCTCGTCGTTCCGCCGATCGTCAGGATCACCACGCTTATTGTGCCCTTCGCTCTGTCCCAGTCAGCAATGGAAAGCGGTATCCTTTCCCCGTCGTCATTGGCGCGAAGAATGACGAATTGCCCGGCTTGAACCTCCCCTGCAATCAGAGGAGCCTCAATTGTCATAAGGTTAATGTTGGGAACGATCATGCGATTTTCAACAATTTTAAACATTATTCTTCCTTATTTTGACCGGATAAGGGTTGTGTCCGGAAAAATCCCCCGGTGAAAGGGTAACACGCAGCATTCTCGCAGGTTGCTGCGGCGTGATTTTCACGGGCCATATTTTTTCGAATTCTTCGGACTTTACAATCGCTTCATCGTCACAACTCAATCCAAGTTCTTTTGCATCATCGGGGTTAATCTCCAGCACATTCTCATCGGAAATAGCTTTCATTCCATCGACAAATGCTGAAAGTGTGAAGCCGCGGTAGGTATGTTCCGCAACTCTTGTCTGTAGAAGGAACGGTTTCTGCCCTTTGGATTTGAAATTGACCATTTCCCCCTCGGATACAGCCGACAAATGAAATTCAGATTTAAATGGCAAGATCGGCCGCAGAGATTCATCGGAATTATGAAATCCCATTATTACCCGTGAAATCTCGATCCTGATATCCTCCGAAGACAAATATTCGAATCCTTTTTTCTCCATTTTTTGCGCGATAAGACTCAATATTTTCCAGTCGGGAAAAACATTGGCAGGCGGATCGACCGCTTTTCTGACCTTTTGCAGCCTTCCTTCGCCATTGATAAATGTGCCGTCGACTTCAGTAAACGCCGCCGATGGTATGACCAGTTCTTCCGGATTGAAAAAGTCCGGAGCATATATATTTTGGAAAATGACAAAATCCGCGGCCGGGCGGCTTTTTAATGGAATTTCTCCCAACAAATACAGAACCTTAATTTCTCTGCCCCGGGCTACCGATTCAGCGTTCCATGATAAATTCGAGTCGCTGAGCTCAGAACCCCATAATTTAGCAAAGTGATTCAATCTTGCTTTATCCGTGGAAGAATATCCGCCGGGCAAAATTTCCGGATATGTGCCCATCATTAAAGATCCGTAAAGGTTATTCTGAGCGGGTAATAACATCACCCCCGCTTGAAGAGTCTGCGCCAATTTGTCAATTGATTCAAAAATATCCGAACTGCCTCGGTATTGGATTACATCAGAACCAACCAAAATCACCACAGATTCGGCTTCGCATAATATTCCTATGGCTTCAGCCAATTCAGCACGGATTCCTTTTGAGGCCGCCGGGCGCTTCACTCCCTTTGACTTATTGGCACCGATTTCCATTAATTTTGCCAGTTTATCGATGAGACCGGCTTCTTGTCCTGTCTCCGGTTGCAGCCACTTATCCGCAACTACGGTCAAATTGTGAGGGCGGGGGTTTATGGTGATTATTTTTGCTCCTCTTTTGCCGGCTTTTCTAAGCTCCACGCCCACCACGGATTGGCCGAATCGGGTATCAAGTCCGATACAAATAATCGCTGATGCCTTGCGAAGATCCTCCATAGTTGTGCATTTATTCATTAAATTCAGGTAGGCGCCAAAGGCTGATCCGTAAGAGACTCTGGACATGGTATCGATATTATTCGAATCCATGACTGTGCGGACAAATTTCTGCGCTACATATAAATCTTCGTTGGTGCAATTCGAGGAAATTATCATGCCAAATTGCTCGGGAGGGCAATGGGACAACTTACCCGCCGCAATTTCGATGGCCTTTTCCAGGGAGAGCTGCTCTTCAATCCCGCCATGAAAGTAGCGCGGTCTTCGCAGGCGCTTGTGATTATTAACCAGCTCGGGAATGCAGAAACGCCCCTTTACGCAGAGCTGGCCGTTGTTGATCAGATGGTCTTCCGCGGGCAGGACATTTATTACTTTGTTGTCTCTTATTTGGAGATTCAGTTGGCAGCCAACCCCGCATAAGGCACAGGTGGTGACCGCTTCGCTCTCCGCTTTCCCCTGCCACTTGCTTGTCTTCTCCGATAGGGCCCCCGTCGGACAGACCGAAACGCAGGCTCCGCAAAATTCACAACCTGCTTCCAGATGAGTTCTGCTGTAGGCCGGGCCTATAATCGTTCGCTGGCCGCGCTGCTTAAAGGCCAGGGTATCGGCCATCCTTATTTCCTGGCACATCCGAACACATCGGCCGCACAGGATACACAGATTATAGTCTCGATCATAAAATGGATCGTCCTTCTCTACCGGCAAATACCGATAACTGATCGGATAGTTTATTTCTTTTATGCCTAACCACTTGACGACATCGGCCAGTTCGCATTGCCCGTCATTCGAGCAATATCGGCAGCCGGTCGTCACGGCCGCCTTGCGGATGGTCGCATTGAATTCCTTGCATTCATCCTGCTCATCGCATATCAGGCAACTGCAGGGATGCTCGCTCAGTATTAATTGCAGAATTTCTGTACGTATGGCCTGCAATTGCGAGGTATTGGTTCTTATCGTCATTCCGTCCGTCACGGGAGTTGTGCAGGCCGTCGGAAATCCGCGCATGCCTTCCACCTCGACAATACACAAGCGGCAACCGCCAAAGGGAGTCAAATCCTTATGCGCACAGAGCGTCGGAATATAAATGCCGTTGGCCTCCGCGACTTTGAGTATGGTTGCATCGGCCTCGGCCCGCAGCGGCTGATTGTCCATATTTAAATCAATCATCTTACGCGGTATGGTCATCGTGTATTCTCCGTCTGGACCTTATAATAATTGCATCACCCGCAATCGCGTCAAAACGACAGACTTCATAACAGGCCCGGCATTTGATGCATTTGGTCGGATCTAAATTATGCGGTTCGGACCGCGGGCCGGTTATGGCCCCGGTCGGACAGACCGCCACACATCCCCGGCACCCGGTACATTTTTCGGGGATGACCCTGTACTCTATCAACTCCTTGCACACCGCCGCCGGGCAATTCTTCTCTTTTATGTGATTCAAGTATTCCGAACGGAAATATCGCAAGGTTGTCAAAACGGGATTCGGCGCTGTTTGTCCCAACCCGCACAACGAACCCCGCTTTATTGTTTCTCCCAGTGTTTGGAGTTTTATCAAATCCTCGGGTAACCCTCGTCCTTTCGTTATTCGATCCAGTATCTCCACCAGATGCCCAGATCCGACGCGACAGGGCGAGCATTTACCGCACGACTCTTTTTGCGTGAAATCCAGAAAATATCTGGCCACGTCCACGACACACGTATCTTCATCCATCACAATCAGGCCCCCGGAACCCATAATGGATCCGGCCGCTCCCAGTGACTCATAGTCGACCGGAGTATCCAGAAATTCTTCCGACAGGCACCCCCCTGAAGGACCGCCGGTCTGCACGGCTTTAAATTGTTTATTAGACCCTCCCCCGATGTCGAAAATAATTTGGCGGAGCGGAGTCCCCAATGGAACTTCAATGAGCCCGGATCGCCGGATCTTGCCGACCAGTGAAAAGGTTTTCGTTCCATAATTCCCCGGTGTCCCGTATTGGCGGTACCAAGCCGCGCCGTTGCGCAAAATGTTGGGCAGAGTGCCGAGAGTTTCCACATTGTTTATAATGGTGGGCTTGCCATGCAGACCGGATATCGCGGGAAAGGGAGGGCGCGATTTGGGCATACCCCGCTTTCCTTCGATGGAAGCTATAAGCGCCGTTTCTTCTCCGCAGACAAATGCACCAGCACCTTCTTTAATGGTGATGTCAAAATCGAATCCCGAATTCAGAATATTCTTTCCTATCAATCCATAGGCGCGCATTTGAGAAATTGCCTTTTTTAAGCGGACTATGGCCAGCGGATATTCCGCCCGAATGTAAATGTAGCCGTGCGATGCGCCAATGGCATAGGCGGCTATCAATAATCCTTCCAACACGCAATGGGGATCACCTTCTATCAGAGAACGATTCATGAATGCGCCCGGATCACCTTCGTCAGCATTGCAGATCATATACTTGATATTCCCCGGCGCATTGCGGCAGGTCTCCCATTTTTTATGAGTCGGGAAACCGGCCCCTCCCCGGCCCCGTAGCCCGGCGTCTTTGACTTCGGCAATTACGCCTTCCGGACCTTTTTCCAAAGCCTGGAGGAACCCGGCATAGCCGGCATTGGCTATGTAATGATCAATATCCTCCGGGTCAATTAAGCCGCAATTCCTGAGCACGATTCTTACTTGGGATTTCAGCATCGGAAGGTCGTAAAAGCGGGGAATCCCTTCGATTAATTTATCCCCGTTCTCGCCGAAATGACCCAAAGCCATCTGGACCTGGGGATTTCCATTTATTAGGAGTGATTCGATGATTCTTCGGGCTTTTTCAGGAGTGACATTGGCGTAGCTGATTCTGGGGCTATGGGGGAGTCTGATGTCCATCAAAGGTTCCAAATAGCAGGGACCTATACATCCGACTTCGATAATACGTGCTTGCAGCTTATTATCTTTCAAATACCTCTTAATCGCCTCGTGGACATCTTTGGCTCCCGCCGCCCGTCCGCATGATGCCGTTCCCAAATAAATGATCGGGATTGCACTGCTCTGGAGCTGATCCCATTTCTTGCGGGCTGTCCGACTGATTTCCTTAAATTTATTCATATTTATCCAATAATTGCTTCAATCGAATCACCGTCATTCGGCTACGAATGTCATTATTGATTTGCACGACAGGCGCCAAAGCGCAACAGCCCAGGCAGGCTACTCTTTGAAAATCAAATCTCTTGTCCTCCGTTGTCTGTCCCGGTTTAACCTTGAGTTCCCGTTCGACGGCTTCGCCCAAAATATGACCGCCTTTCATATGACAGGCGGTCCCCATGCATACCTTTATAGAGTTTCTTCCCGGCTCCGTGAAACGAAATTGGGAATAAAAAGATGCCACACCATATATTTGGTTGTCGGAAATCCTGAGGAAGGGAGATATGCTCCTGATAGCGTCGTCAGAGATATATCCGCATTTATTTTGTATCTTCTGCAGAATTGGGATCAGGTCCCCCGCCTCACCGGAAAATTCATCGAATATTTCTTTATACTTGTCCACCATAGATTAGTCTCCAGCAATCAATCGAACTTGGGCTTTTCCAATTATTCCTTTCCCCAGGTCTGTGTCAGGAATATGCAGTCGGTCAATTTGGCCTCACCTCTGACACAATCCTCGGCGAAAGCCATGCAGGTCGGTGCTCCGCAGCAGCCGCAGTCAATCTGCCTGAGGTTCTGATAAATCCGCTCTCTCTCCCGCATTCTTTTTATCGATGTTTCAAGATCGGTATCGAAATATTTGGTGGGGCGAGGCAAGACGGGATTCTCGATATAAAAATATCCCTCATTCAATTTCTTTTCAATATCACTATCATCGGGGATGCTGAAGTGTTCGTATTTGCTTCTCTGCTTCAAGCTGTTGGATCGGGCAATATACGGATTTTCTATGTTGAATGAGCCGCTTACACAACCCAGCATACAGGCGAGGGCTTCGACGAAATCGACATTGCGCAGTCGGGAATTCTCGATATCATCAAATATCTTCATTACATGATCCAGACCGGAGACCGAAAGCCAATTCTCCGTTTCCGCCTCGCGGACCACCCCTCCCATTGTTGTCCAACTCACGCTGAATACAAAATCTTTGGGAACTTGATCCGGAGTGAATTGCTTCTTCAATCCCGAAATGCGGGGATGAAGCACGGCATAGACATCTCGAACCGAAACTGCCCCGTCGAACCATGACCGGGTTTTTTCCGCCGGCTGTTTAATGGAAACAATTTTGGCCGGACAGGGAGCTATATATATTATTCCGATATCCTCTGATTTGAGCCCCAGCTTTTCCGGAAATGTCCTTCTTATTTCGCGGGCGACAATTTCCCTGGGCACATCCAGAGGGACGACGTGTTCCACCAGATCGGGATATTTGACTTGAATCAATCTTAGAATTGAGGGGCATAGCGATGATATCATGGGTCGTCTTCTTTGGCTTTTACTTATGAATTGACACAAAGCCTTTGTCAAAACAGAATAAAAAAATCCTACATCCACCACCTCATCGAAGCCTAGTGATTTAAATGCTTGATGAATCAGATAAGGGTGAATGGTCGGCTCGAATTGGGAATAGAGAACCGGCGATGGAACGACGACTTTATACTTAAATCCGCTAATTTCGCCGAGGGGATCGGTAACCGGGATTATCGCACCGGAAGGACAGGTCGAGATGCAGGTTCCGCAGTCGACACAAAGATCATCCGAAATGGCCGCTTTGCCCCAACGGATTCTAATGGCCTGTGTCGGACAGCGCCGCATGCATAACGAATGACCGCGGCAATTTTCCAATAATACTTTATGCGCGTGATAATATTGTGCCATCTGAGTCGCATCCCTTATCCGTCAAAAATAAATCAAATTAAGAACCTCATCTCCAATCTGGTGCCTATTCCCACTTCGCTTTCAATTTTCATTTCATCGGAGTTCTTTTTTATATTGGGCAGGCCCATCCCGGAGCCGAAGCCCAAGGCTCTCATCTCTTCAGTGGCGGTAGAATAGCCGGCCTGCATCGCCAAATCGACATTGGGGATCCCTTTTCCCTCATCGATAATTATTACCTCCACTACCTTGGGGGTAATTGAAAGAATAACCTTGGCCCGTATCGCATGCATAACGACATTCATTTCCCCTTCGTAAGTGGAAATAGCGACGCGCCGAATAAGCTTGTGATCGAATCCTATTTTTTTCAATATCGATTTTACTTCGGTCGATACCATCCCGGCATTGACAAAATCTTTGCCGTTTATATACATCTCGTGATTCAATAACATTTCCGGCGATCTCTGGGTCGCCATTCCGGATTTTGAATCGGGAAGAGTTCCTCTATCGGCGGCATCTATTCGTACACAAGCATCGAACATATCAAGTTCCGTAGTTAGCAGTATAAGATGGTTGTCACGCGCGATTTTGATGGACCCATCCTTCGGCCTTTTCCCGCGAATGAAAACAACCCCTTTGAATTCGGCCATGTGAGCCGATATAACCGCCTGCTGGGTGGCCAGACCGGTAAGAAGCACCGAGTTCGGTTTGCCGAATGCTAGGACATCGCTCATCAAATCCGAGGCATAAATATGCTCCACGGTGGAATTCAGATTATCCTCAGCTTCTATGATCGAAGCTGCCAATGCGTCCTTTATTATTCTAATTTCCACATGACTCCCGGGGCTCCATAACAGAAAGCAGACTCTCCCAGTTTGATCATTTCCCCATCGTCTTCTTTTATTCCCCAACCAATTGCCCGAAATAGATTCCTTAACGGGATATCGGCTTGAGGGCATACAGCATTCCTACCAGCTCGTACGTCGGCAAACTTGTTGACAGAATCGCAATATTGTATTTACTGGCGAGTTCAACGGTTTCAATCGGAACTTCTTTGCCGCTCGTTATCACCACGGCCGCGGCATCAACCAGATTGGCGGCTGGGACTATGCTTTTATGCGTTTGCACAGTGAGCCAAAGATTTCCGGACTTGGCGCCGGCCATTACGTCGCTTATCATGTCGGATATGAATACACCATTAATTTCCCGAGGTTCGAATTTGCTTAAAGGTTTTAATCCGAGTTTTTCAATTAAGTCCTGAGTATTCATAATTTTCTCCTGATGATTCGCGGCAATATTGTAACTGCTCGAAATCAAAATATCGGTTTTCTTTCTGCTATGGGTTCAGTCGACAGCATCCCGACGTCATGAATAAAATCGCCTCTGCAATTCGAAAGATCCGTTATTAAATCAAATGAGAGTATTTTAATCTTCGAACGCTTTGTGTCCCTCCTCTGGTTGAAATAGTCGGTCAGTATATCCAGTTTGTAAGAAGGAACAGTGTGCTTTCCCTTCTTCTTGAGAAAACCAAATGCGACCAGTATCCAGGTTTTCTTGGCTTCAAGCTGCCTCCTCATGATATCGACCTGACAATCATCCAGACATCCGGTGCAGTGAAGAAATCCCATCAAGTCCTCAAATTTCTCGACATGACCGCATTTGGTGCAGCGCAAATCAAATTGAAACGATTGAGCATTCTCAACCACGCTCCAGAAGCAGTCGCCGTCGCGATATTTGTCACCCAATATGGGATTCGCTTCAGTGGTGAAATATGTTTCTAAGGAATTACAGTGGAAGCACTTTTCGAAGACTACATAGCCGAATCGAACATTGGTCATTTCCCATTGATGTTGGCATTCAGGCATTTTTATTGCTCCCTGTCCGAATTATTGGATTATTAATTGGATTCCTTTCTTTCCTTCAGGCTTACCGGAAAGAAACTAACAATGTAGAGCAAGACATTTCGCGGCACTGTCATACCTCTCTGATAGTTGCCAAGGCAGCGATATTAATATCTTGAAATGACAAAGATGCACTTTAATTTATGCTTG
The DNA here is from genome assembly GCA_937867135.1 of uncultured candidate division Zixibacteria bacterium. Taxonomy (GTDB): domain Bacteria; phylum Zixibacteria; class MSB-5A5; order GN15; family PGXB01; genus UNRQ01. The sequence goes on along the minus strand of CALMKK010000313.1, from coordinate 20,567 downwards.
ATTCCATAATAAGTCAATGCAAATTTGATTGTTATGAGATTTTTTGCCTTAATTCCAGGACGCTCGGATGAAATTATGGATTTCCGATTTTGAATTCGGACAATTATTATCACAGATAGGATATTTAGAAGGTATTATTATACTATAACTCTTCACATAATTAATTCCGGATGAGATAAATTCTTTTTGTGCAATATATATAGTACTGCCCGGTAAACCTGCGGAAATGCCGATATTCCCCCCGTGAAAGATACCTTATGCCGGAAATATTAATGCGAATTAACCGTGGGCAAGCTGTTTGGCCAGGTCGCCGACCACCGCTTTGGCGTCGCCGAACAGCATCCAGGTGTTATCTTTAAAATACAGCTCGTTATCAATGCCGGCGAAGCCGGGATTCTTGCTTCGTTTGATGGCCAGCACCAGACGGGCCCGATCGGCGTCGATTATCGGCATTCCGTAAATCGGGGTCGATTTATCGTATCGGGCCGACGGATTGACCACATCGTTGGCCCCCACGACTAACGCCACATCACATTGCGGCATGTCGGAGTTGATATCATCCATCTCCACCAGATCCTCATATGGAATGTTGGCTTCGGCCAAAAGGACGTTCATATGCCCCGGCATTCGTCCCGCCACCGGATGGACCGCAAATTTTACGGTAATCCCGCGCTTCTTGAGTTGGTCATATAGTTCCCGAATGCGGTGCTGGGCCTGGGCCACGGCCATCCCGTAACCAGGAATAATGACGACGAGACGGGCCTGTTCCAGAATCTGCGCGGCCCCTTCGATTGTCTCCTGCTTATATATTTTCTGTTCGCCTGTCGCCTTGGCGGCTTGAACAGATCCGAACGCCCCGAACAGGACATTGGTAAAAGAACGGTTCATCGCCCGGCACATGATTATCGATAATATCAATCCGCTGGAACCGTCGAGCGCCCCGGCGGTAATCAGGAGTTTGTTGTCAAGGACAAAGCCCATCGCCACGGCGGATAAACCCGCGTAGGAATTCAAAATCGAAATCACGGTCGGCATATCGGCTCCGCCGATCGGGATAATGAAAAGGACCCCGAAAATTAATGAGAGAGCGATGATTGCCAGAAATACGGTCGATGACCACGAGGCGCCGGGATAAATGACCAAAAGGGTCCCAAGACCGGCCGCTATAACCAGCAAGCCGATATTGATTACATTCTGGAAAGGGTAAGTCACCGGCCGCTGGGGAATCCAACGGATTTCCTGGAGTTTCCCGGCCGCCAGCAGACTTCCGGTGAAAGTCAGGAAGCCCAATATCACTTCGGCCACGATAGCAATCATCCGAAATTGGGTGAGTTGCTCGGAGCCTTCGCCCAGCCAGAGGAAATATTTGGCGGTCCCTACCAGCCCGGCCGCCGCGCCTCCGAAAGCATGGGAAAGAGCCGTTCTCTGAGGGACTGCCGTCAACGGCACCAGCGATAAGGGAATCCCAACCGCGATTCCGGCAATAATGGCAATTATAATCCAGGCGTGATTGACAATCTGGGGTTGAATCCAGGTGGTGATAATCGCCAGAAGCATCGCCGCCACCCCAAAAATGACGCCGCGCCGGGCGGTTTTGGGGTCGTTCATCCAATGCAAAGAAAAGATGAAAAGGGCGCCATCGACAATATATGCCAGTTGTTCTATGCCGTATATCATTGCTTTTTGAACATCTTGAGCATGCGGTCGGTGATGAGAAATCCACTGACTATATTGGTCATCGAGGCAAACAGGGCGACAGCTCCAAGGATCCGAATCATCGGGGGATAATCGGATCCGGTGACCGCAATCGATCCGACCACGGCGATTGCCGAGATGGCATTTGTCAGTGACATCAAGGGAGTATGCAGAAGCCGTGAAACTCGCCGAATTACGCCCATCCCGATAAATGTGGATAGGATAAACACAAGGAGCATCGACCAGTAATCAATCGGTGGCGATGCATGGGCCGCCGGGTTGGACGGGGCGGTTTCTTGAGCCAAAGCGCCCGATGTTATAAAGCTCACGACGGCAAGAAGCACGGTGATCGGAATTTTTCTAAAAATGATTTTTTGTTTTAAAGCCATTATCCAAGCCATATTCATCTCCGGTTATCAGGTTCCCGCATAAAGGGTTGTCATGACTGAAGAAAATCCACGCCATTGTGCCATTCTGAGATCATGGAACTCTTTCCCCAATTACGCACGAAAAGTGATTTTCTGGAATTCTTTTCCGGCGGATAAGAGCAATACGACATCGAAATTGGCGTAAGTTTCATGGCGGAAGGGCGATACGACAAAGTGGGTTCGCTTTTTTTGGAAAAAAGGGGCTCAAAAACCTGTGTCTTTTCTACAACCGATTGAAGGATAAGAAATTGCGGAAATATTTTCCTGCAAAATATCGGTTCTGATCATGGGGCTAAAACTGATATGCTGATGGCAATAATCGGGCATAATTATGGACCTCTCTTTACATAAGAGAACGTTCAGCCAATTAATATCAAATTGATAGCGAAAATGCACCGTGCGGAGAAACATTCGTGCGCGGCCCGGCTTTTGACGGGCCCGTTGGCTACGTCCCCGTGGAACGGGAACTCAGGGGTTTCGATCTATTGAAACCTGGACTTTCTTCTTGTCCGAGGATAGATCGTAATTTATAATGAGTTCCGTATTTCGCTAGGCAGGAGGCAGAATTGGGTGACATTGATTCTTTGGTGAGCGGTTTCGGACGGTTTAAGGAAAAATATTTTAACGGGGCCGACCGCCTTTACGATAGTTTAAGGACCGGCCAAAAGCCGAAGGTGCTTGTGATTGCCTGTAGCGATTCCCGCGTCGATCCCGCCATACTATTCGACTCGGTTCCGGGGGAACTATTTGTTGTGCGAAATGTGGCGAATTTGGTTCCGCCTCATCTGGATGACGGCGGCACCCACGGAGTAAGCGCCGCCCTGGAGTTCGCGGCGTGCAATCTCGAGGTCAAGCATATCGTGGTTTTGGGGCATTCGCGGTGCGGCGGTATTCAGGCGCTATTGGGAGGGGCCACCGGAAAATATATCACGCAGTGGATGAAGATCGCGGCCGAAGCCGCCCGGGATATCCCGCGCAACCGGACGGATGAACAATCGGGCTCGACGGCGCGAATCTGCGAGCAGTCCTCGATCCTCCTTTCTCTAAGGAACCTTTTGACCTTTCCCTGTGTCCGCGAGCGCGTCGACGATGCCAGATTGACCATCCACGGCTGGTATTTTGATATCAACAGCGGGGAATTGCTGGGGTACGATCCCCTTGTCAAGGAATTCAAGGCTTTAAAGCCTTCGCTCTGATCGTTTCCGGTCATTCCGCAAAGTACGTCAGGAACGTTTTCGGTCATGACATTTTTTTAAGGTTTCTGCTCGTGCGCGGCAGAGTTTAGAAAGATGTCGGGTTTCTCAATTGCTCACTCCCTTCACATTTCGGAACCAGACCTACGAGGGCTTTTTCCTACTTGCCATAATCCGGAGTATCCTGTTATTTATTATCAATCATTAATTCTGAGTCGAGGAGGACTGCCGCCGTGCTTTTATCAATTTCAGCTAAAATCGCTTTTGCGGTTATAATGGCACTATTGCTGTTATCCGGCCTTAAAGCCGCTGACATACCGAATGGCACTAATGCGGATAAATGCGATCTGACCGCCATAAATTTACTGGCCGATCTGATCGACACCATCATGGCCTATAATGCCGATTACCGACAAATTTCCGACAGCCTCAATGATCTTGAGCCTGCTCAAAGAGATTCAGCGTTGGCCCGCTTGGCCCAAAAGAATGCCGCCGATCCGGCCATCAATACCGCTATCGAGAACCTTCTGCATTCCCCGGCCTATCGTCTGTATTACAGGCAATACAAATATATCGACTCATCGGTGCATAAAAAGGTCTTCTATGCCTTGCCGTATCAGGCCATAAGCAGTGCGGGGGATATATCGACAACTTTCTATGAATTATGCCGTCATCATGACAAATTCCAGGCCTGGATAGCATAAACAGTCTCAAAAGTCAACCTGTCTAAGGCTCATCAGAAGGCCCTGGAATGGCTTCGGCCGGGTGATTATTCTATTCCGATGACCTGTTTTATCTATGACGGTTATGGTGATGCTTTTGCGCTTCGTGATGGCGTCGATTTCGATATTTATTCCCTGGTGGTAAGACAAGTCCCCGAGACAGAACGATTCCAGGCGCACGACAGTGCGACTGTCGATGAAATCGAAAAGACCCTCGCCCATGAATATCATCATGTTTATGCCCGCCGTTATTTACTTGGAAAACAGGACACGACCGCAACGCTTGGGAAACAATGGATAGATTATTTCCTGTATCGGATAGTCAGCGAGGGGGTGGCGATGCAGTGCAATCCGTCGAGCGGATTCAAAAGGCGTATTCTCGAAGACACCGCGACCGTGGCCTATTGTCTCGCCCAATTGAATGAGAAATTCGCGGGGCTAAAAAACGGCACCATTTCCGGTGATGAAATAGACAAATGGAGCCAGGCCAACAGCGACCAGACTGCCCGGCAACTTCTGACAGATTATTTGAAACGCAATTTTCCTGAGGATAAAAGAGAGGAACTCTTTCAACTGCATATTATAGATCGCCCGATATTTGAATATGTGGTGGGCTGGTGGATGATCACACGGATTTTGAAAATGCCCGGAGGCAAAGACCGGGTGATGGAGATATTATCCTCCCCGGAGAAGATTCTGGAATATTATAATGAGTCTCTTCCGCCCAATTCCCCGGAGATGAGAGTGACATTTTCGTATTAGGGAAGATGTCGAAACCACGTCCGGCAACTGCCGGACTCAGGGATTTCGACCTATTTTGACTAAGCTATTTATCATCAAAATGACGTTTAATTTCATACATTGAGACTACCGGATTATAATATATAGTCTGCAATGTTGAGCCAAAAATTGACCGAAGAGTATTATTGGGATCATTCCCCCACAATGGTCTTTCCTTTGTTACTATAAGGGCTGGTGTCCTCAAGTCGCCATAGTTTTCGTAAGAACAGGAAATTTGACCCTGAAGGTTTACAGTAGAATTGAAGTCATTTGCGGTCTGCGAATACGGGCCCTTCTCCCTGCCTTTGATTTCAATTGCCGAGCCCATCGATAGTCGTTTCAACTCATCAAAGACCTCTCCATATGTCATTCGTTTCCCGAACTTAGTTAGTTTTTGTATGTAATCTATTGCAGCATGAAACGGTACGATGTTGGAAATCTTCTTTTCATTTCTTGATTTTTCTTTCTGATATAACTTATAAGGAGCGACAAAAATCATCCTAAGAAGAAGAAACAAGGGATAGCTTAATAATAATGCAGTAAGAATGGGAATCCAGTCCCTCATTTGATTCCCTCGATTCCCCCAAATTCCAGTAACCAACCAAATGATAAAACCTGAACCGAATAGACCAGCAATACTTCCAAATATATTGTTGACAGAATTCCACGCGGGCTGATAAGAAAGCCGGAAGCATTGCTTAACGTACGACCAATAATTTCTGAGCATCACTTATAAAGTAACGCGGCGCAACTACGTACGTCAAGGAGATAATGGCCTAATAATAATCACTATTTCTGAAATCAAGCAATAAAGCTCCAATCACGATCTTGAAATGAGGTGTTGTGGCATAATGCCAATTGCCAATTTCCTGATATAACGGCTTATGTTTTTTGATCATTTTCTGAGATTAAACTCATTGACAAAGCGTTGAACCCGTTTATATTCTTGGCTGAACATTAATCTGGAGAATCAATGGAACAAGACCTACAGGGCAAAATCGGGCGATTCACTCTCCCCGAAATTTTCCAGTTAATCGCCAACGGCCGCAAGACCGGAACCCTCGGCATCCAGAAAGACGATGACATTGTCATGGTCTATTTCAAAACGGGGAAAATTGTCTACGGTTACGGCCCCCGGCAGACACTTCACCTCGGGCAACTTCTCCGCGAAAAAGGAAAAATCACCTCAGAACAGTTGGCCGAAGCGGTCGGCGCCCAGAGCCGCACCTCCAGTTCCAAACGTCTCGGCCAGATTCTAATCGAAAAAGCGTTTATCAACCGCACCGATCTGGAAACCGTGGTCAGGCGGCAGGTGGAGGAACTGGTTTATTCTTTGCTCAACTGGGAAACCGGCTCGTTTAAGTTCTATGAAAACCAATACCCCACCGACGAGGAAATCACGGTCGATATCTCGGTCGAAAATGCAATTCTGGAAGGAATGCGCCGCATGGATGAAATGAACCGCATCAAAGAGATAATACCCGATTTGAATAATATTCTGGTAATGTCGCCGGCCTCGCCGGAAAGACGCACCGATATATCGCTTCAATCCGACGAATGGAACCTTCTGGCGCTGGTCAACGGACGGCGGACAATCGCCGAGATTGCCGATTTGGCCAAGGTGCCCCGGATGGAAGCGGTCCGCAAACTGGGGGCACTCAAGCTGGCCGGGCTGGTGCGGGTAATCGGCAAGCCGGAGCCGGAAAGCGACCGGTTGACCGCGATGGTCGATAAAGTGGCGGGACTTCTGGAAGAGTATCTCACCCGCAAGACCAAGACGACCGCGCCGGAGCGGACGGTGATGCAGAATATCCGGGATTTCGGGGTCCCGGCCAATAAAGAGACCGACGAGATTTAGGGATAGAGAAAATTCAAGGAGAGAAGCAGGTGGCTCGTCTGGAGACCCTCAAAAAACTCGAAACGACGCTGGAAAAATTCCTGGGCCGGGCGGTCGATACGGAGACGGCCCGACTGGAGAATTTCCAGAGTATCGATTTACTCGATGATATCGCCCGGGATTCGATGAAGGGGCGGTTTATCAATAACCGGCTGGGAAGCTGGTTCGCCCGGAACAATGAATTGTTAAGCAATAAGAATATGAAAGAATTCGAGATTTCGGCCATTGCCAATTTGCTGAATGACATCCAATCGGCGATGGATCCCTCCGACGCCGAGACCCAGAAATTGGCCGAGGAGATCGACCACTGGAAAGAACAGGGAATCGCCCCGAAGCGGAAACTGGTTTTGAAAATGAAAGGGGAGACTGCCGAGCTGAGCATCACCGAGAAATTCATGGAATTGCTTAAGAAAGAGGCGGAATTACTCGAGTTTGACCCGAATAAAGGGGAGCATCTGCTGACAATTCTGGATGATGTTTTGAAATCGGCGGATGCCAAAGAGGATCCGATGTTTGTTCATCTGGCGGCGTCGATTATTTATTTTATGCGGATGCACGGCTACAAAGTGGGGCCTTTCGTGAAGCGGCTCAAGGAGATAGAGCTAAAGAAAACAGGGGGGAGCCATGCTGGCTGACGCCGAAAAAGCATATTTCAAAGCTCTGGAAGCGCTGAAAAACAGGGATTATGCGGCCGCTTCAGGATTCTTCAAGACCGCCGAAAATCAGTTTACAGATCGGCTGGAGTTTCGTATATTACAGGCCACGACCGCGCTATTACTGGCGGTCAAGGAAGAGATATTTGAGATAGAGAATAGTCGTATTGAAATAGAGGAGATATCGAGTTATGGCAAAGAAACAGAGTTTCGCCGATAAAGCGTCCAAGAAAAAACATGTGGTGAATTGCCCGATTTGCGAATCGCCGATTAATTATATCAAATATGTCAAGGCGGAGCGCACCTCGAACGGGTGGAAATTCAAGACCACCAATGTCGGCGTCTGCAAATGCAACCATTCCGAAGTATATGGTTGATTGATTTTGAGTTAGACTCCAAAAACCCGCTTGATAAGGGCGGGTTTTTTTATATCTTAGGCCCAAATGCAATCTCTCCTCGAAGAAAAATTATTTCCTTTTGTCATCAAGCCCGGACGGTATATCGGCGGGGAACTGGGGCAGATCGTCAAAGCGCCGGAAGGACGGCTCAGTATGGCGCTGGGGTATCCCGATATGTACGAAATCGGGATGTCGTATCTCGGGACGCAGATTCTTTATAATATAATCAATTCCGACGACCGCTTTCTCTGCGAACGGTTTTACGCTCCGGACAAAGACGCCGAAGAATTGATCCGTCGTCATAACATCCCCTATTTTTCGCTGGAGACGCACCGTCCTCTGAAAGAATTCGATCTGGTCGGTTTCACGCTCGCCTATGAGATGGTGTACAGCAATCTTTTGAATATTCTGGAATTATCGGGAATCCCGCTTCGTGCTGTCGAGCGATCCGAGACCGACCCCCTGATTATCGCCGGCGGCCCGGTGGTCCATAACCCGGAACCGACCGCACCGTTTATCGATATTTTCTATATCGGCGACGCCGAGGAGAATCTTCCGAAATTACTGGCCTTGTTGCATGACAGCCGGAATTTATCCCGCTCGGATAAATTAAAGCGGATGGTGCAGGAGATACCGTCGGTATATGTTCCGCGTTTCTATGATACAAAGACCCATCAGCCGCTTTTCGCATTCGCCCCGGCGCGTATCAAAAGCTGCCGGGTCAAAGCGCTGCCCCGGTCGATCTATCCTGCCGACCCGATTGTCCCGTTTATCGAGACCGTGCATGACCGGCTCTCGGTCGAAATCATGCGCGGCTGTCCGCGCGGCTGCCGGTTCTGTCAGGCGACCGCCATCTACCGTCCCACCCGGCCCCGTCCCAAAGAAGAAATCGTGGCGCAGATCTATGACCAGCTGGCCCGGACCGGATTCGATGAAGTGACTTTGCTTTCGCTCTCTTCCGGAGATTATCCCGATATTGTTCCCCTGACCGTGCAATTGTCGCGGGAATTACTGCAGAAAAAAGTGGCGCTCTCGCTCCCGTCGCTTCGCCCCGGGGCCCTGACCCTGGAATTGATTAATGCCATCAAATTGACCCGCAAGACCGGTTTGACTTTCGCGCCCGAAGCCGGCACGGAGCGGTTGCGGGCGGTTATCCGCAAAGATATCACCGATAATGACCTGTATGATACGATCCGGCTGGCTTTCCAGAACGGCTGGAACCTGGTAAAATTGTATTTCATGATCGGTCTTCCGACCGAGACTGACGAAGATATTCAGGGAATAGTCAAAATGATTCGGACGGTGAGCCATATCGCCCGGGAATTCCGGGGTAAAAATTCCATAAATGTTACTATCTCGCCGTTTTCGCCCAAATCGCATACCCCGTTCCAGTGGGACGAGCAACCGTCGCCACAGGTGGTTGCCGAAAAAAGCGAATATATCCGCCGCAATGCCGGAAATGCGTTTGTCGCCATCAAACTGCGGGACCCGCACCTGTCGTTTCTGGAAGGGGTCTTGGGGCGCGGCGGGCAGGAAATGGCCAATGTCATCGAAATGGCTTTCCGAATGGGGGCCCGCTTTGACGGTTGGTCGGAAGGTTTTGACTTTCAATTATGGATGGATGCTTTTGAAAAGAACGGAATAAATCCTTATGACTATCTGAAAGGAAAAGCATTTTCGGAAAATCTCCCCTGGTCGCATATCGAGCTTGATATTTCCGCGGAGCATCTGATAAAAGAGCGCAACCGGACCTCGACCATGCTTCGCGAGTCGCCGCGCCGCGATGATAAGGATATTTTGGCGGGGGAAACCCAACCGAATGAAGATGACGGCTTCGGGCGGTCACGCAAAAAGGCGGCCGCCAAAGCGACGGTGGCGCCGACCAAGGGGCAGGTCCGGGTGAAATGGGGTCGAACCGGTCTGACCCGCTTTTTGTCGCACCTCGACAACTTGAGAGTGATCGAACGGGCCCTGCGCCGGTCGGAACTGCCGGTCGAATATTCGCAAGGATTTCATCCTCATATGAAAATATCATTCGGGCCGCCGTTGCCGTTGGGGTACACCTCCGAATCGGAATATTTCGATCTGGCACTGGAATGGCCGTTTACCTCCGATATGGCGAAACGGTTGAAAGACACCCTGCCGGATGGATTTTATCTGATTATGGCCCGCTCCCTTATAAATATGAAAGAATCGCTTTCGAGCAAACTCAACCGGGCGGTTTACGAGGTCGTGGTCGAAAATAAAAAAGATTGCGAGGCGAGGATTGCATCGCTACTTTCCAAAGAGAAAATCGAAATTAATCGGGTGGCCAAGGACGAAGTGAAGCAGATTGATATCCGTCCGGCGATATTTGAAGTGCGGTGCCTGGAAAGCGGTGTCATAAGGCCCGACAAACCAGCCGTCTATTTGGAACTGGGGGTCGGTTCGGGCGGATATGCCCGTCCGCAGGAAGTGATTCAGGCCGCCGGTATCGCCGATGAAGCGGTTCTCCCGGCTCTTATCATACATCGCAAGGATTTGTGGCATGTTGACTCTGCAGGTAATCGTCTCACCCCGATGGAGTTTTAATAATGGCGGAAGCGAAGAAGAAATTTGACCCGGTTCGGGCGGCGGCGGTGGAAGTTATCGGCCTGGTGGAAGCCGGGAAACATACTTCCGAAGAAGCGATCGCCGAGATAATCAAAGGGCGGACATTCAGCCCGCTCGATATCCGATTCCTGAGACAACTGATCAACGGCGGCATCAAAATGAAACGGCGCCTGGATCATGATATGCGCTTTTTCTTAAGCAAACCGTCGGAAAAACTGCCGCGCCGGATGGTCGATATTCTTCGCCTCGGTTTCTATCAGCTCTTTTTCATGGAGCGGATCCCGGCCGCGGCGGCGGTTTCCGAATCGGTCAATCTGACCCGGCACTTCTGTGATGAACCGCGCGCCAAAGTGGTCAACGCCGTGCTTCGAGCCGCTATCCGCAACCCGGAACGGGTCGTTTTCCGCGACAAAAAGGAAGAACCGGCCCGTCATCTGGCCGATTTCTATTCCTATCCGGAGTGGTTCGTGGAGTACTGTCTGAGCGAATTCAAAGGGGATGAGACCGAAAAATTGCTTAAAAAAATGAATGAACCGCCGCAAATTACTTTTCGGGTGAATCTTTTGAAGGCCAAACCGGAGGAAGTGGCGGCGTATCTTCAAAAATCAGGCATCAAGTACCACACCGGCAAATATCTCTCGGAATTTTTTCATATCGAAGACGGCTCGTTCCCGATGGATAGCGAATTGATTAAGACGGGGAAAATATATATCCAGGATGAATCGGCCGGAATGGCCGTGCGCATGATGAATCCCAAGATGGGAATGAGCGTGCTCGATATGGCGGCGGCGCCGGGCGGAAAAGCAACCTATGCGGCGGTCAAAATGCGCAACAAAGGAATGGTTACGGCGGTCGACCGTTCCCATGCCCGACTGGAAATAATGATGGAGAACAGCCGGCGGATGGGGATAAAAATTATCAATCCGGTGGCGGCCGATATTTTGGAATTCACGGCCGAGCCGTTCGACCGGGTTCTGCTCGACGCCCCCTGCTCCGGGTGGGGCAATGCCGGCAAACACAGCGATTTGCGCTGGACAAAGGAACTGAAAGATGTGGAGCGGCTGTTCAAGGTGCAGAGCATGATGATCGACAAAGCCGCCAAACTGGTCAAGCCGGGCGGAATTCTCACTTATTCCACCTGCACCATTATCCGACATGAAAACGATCAGGTGGTCGAGGAATTTCTGGCGCGCCGGAAAGATTTTGCCCTCGAATCGGCCGGGGAATATTTCGAACGGGACATTGTTTCGGAGCGCGGCTTTTTGAAGACTTATCCCAACAAGGGCGACCTTTCCGGAGCGTTTGCGGCCCGGTTGAAAAAAGTTCTCGACACCAAAAAAGAAAAATGACATTTTAGAGGGCGAAGGATGTTAAAAATATTATGACAGCCCCGATACCGAGTCGACATAAGTCGCATCAATTTTTTCTCGACCGTTTCGCCCCGGTCAGCCGCCGGGGACGGTTTCTCTATTATTTCATTTTGCTCCCGGTTGCCTGTCTTCTCGTGATCTATCTCCTTCTCAATAATGTCGCCATGCCGCTTTTCACCCGTCACGGTTTCGAAAAGACTCTTCCCGACCTGGTCGGCAAAAATGTCGATATTGCCCGGCAACTGCTCTCGGCGGAAGGCCTGGAGACCGAGGTCTCCAAGCAGGAGTATCATTCCGATCAACCCGAAGGTACAATCATCTCCCAATATCCCCCGGCCGACACCAAGGTCAAGTCGGGACGGATAATCAAACTCGGTGTATCCACGGGAAAAAAGATGGTGGTGGTTCCGGCCCTGGCGGGGTACTCGGTGCGCCAGGCCAAGCTTTATATCGAAGCGGCCGGGCTCTCGCAGGGGGAAATCGCCTGGACCTATTCCGATTCCCTGCCGGAGCAGGTGGTGGTCTTCTCGTACCCGGCGGTCGGGAGCGAGGTTTCATCCGGTACGGCTATCAACCTGATGGTCAACCGCGGCAAACTGGCCGGGATGATATATATGCCGAAAGTTATCGGGATGCAACTGGCCGACGCCCGCAAGGTCATTGAGAGTCTGGGCCTGAAGGTCGGGGTGGTATCGGAAGTGCGCAACGATAATTTCCTTCCCGAGACGGTGATGCAGCAGTCGGTGGAAGAGAACACCGAATTGGACCCGGGCGAAGAAATCGATCTGGTGGTCTCGACAACGGAGTAGATATCAGGATAACGGAGCCCCAAGACTTCGTTTAGGCGTAGGTCGAAATCCCCTGAGTCCCGTACTTCTTAGTCGGGACGACGGGGTTTCGACAAATCTTGAATTTAAATGACAAACATCCGCCGATATTTCAATTCCGGCAATTATTGCTTCCTCACTCATGTCGTACATAGCAGAGAACCTATACTCCTTAATAATTTCGAATTTCTGTGGCAGGCCATTGAAAAGACCCAGATTGTGTACTTATATGACCTTACGGCCTGGGTAATAATGCCCGATCACATGCATCTTTTAATTAATCCCGAAAGGGCCGAGTTGGCCGAAGTAATGAGGAAAATAAAACTGGCATTTTAGTCCGATTATCGAAAGAAAATTAATATGGCGCGAGGCCGGGTTTGGCAAAATAGGTATTGGGATCATATTATAAAAAGTGAAAGTGATATGAATCGGCATATAGATTATATTCATTACAATCCCGTGAAGCACGGCTTGGTAAAAGATCCGTTTGAGCATAAATATTCCTCTTTGCAACATTATTATGAACAGGGAATGTATGAGAGGAATTGGGGTATTAAAGGCATTATATTTGATGGGGATTTTGGCGAATAGATTTTGATGATGTCGAAACCCCGCTTTTTTTCGCCTTCGCCTCTTCAAAGGAGGGATTTCGACCTGCATATTCTGGTAGGGAACGCAAGAGGAAAATTACGGTCGCAGTTTTATAGGTCGAAACCCCTGAGTTCCGGCTCCTGCCGGAACGTGGTTTCGACATCTTTCTTCTTGCACCCCCCTGTAAAGTAACCGGAGCATTTTGTCGATAAAAGGAGACATGCCGACCAATGTAGATTCAATTCAAAAAAAGCAGAGTCTTAAGGGGTACATCCCGATACATACCCATTCACTAACGGCCGACAGTTTCCTTGAATTCGACCTGTATATATATGACGGTCAGAATATGGTCCTCTATCGCTCCGCCAAGTTGCCTCTTACTTCCGAAACATGCGGTGAGCTGGTGAAACAAAACTTGAATCGGCTTTATATTTCGGTCAATCAACGGCACGAGTACCAGGAGTATTTAAGAACCCATATCGGCCGGATTCTGGCCGACAAGTCAGTGGATGATTTCACGAAGTCGAGTATCGTCTATGACAGCGCCAAGGAAATGGTGAGAGATGTTTTTGCCGATCCGACCAAAGGGCAGAATATCAAGGACTGCCGGGCGTTTGTCGAAGCGACGGTTCTTTATGTGCTCGAAGGAGAGAATGCCTTTCTCAATATGCTTAAAGTTATGTCGTTCGACTACAGCGTCTTCACCCATTCGGTCAATGTCTGCACTTTTTCTTTGGCCCTGGCCCATGCCGCCGGTATCGCCAAAACCAGCGAACTGATTGAGCTTGCCACCGGGGCGATGTTGCATGATATCGGCAAGGGCAGAATACCGGAGTCGATTCTTTTCAAACCCGGTCCCCTCGACCAATCGGAATGGGTAACCATGCGCCGGCACCCTCAATGGGGGGTGGAACTGATGTCGGAGACAGATCTGATCCCGGAAGCATCATATGTCCCGATCCTGCAACATCACGAAAGACAAAACGGCGGCGGTTATCCGACCGGGCTGGGCGGCGACGACATCCATACCTATGGGAAGATTGTTGCCATTGCCGATGTCTTTGACGCTATGACGACCAATCGCGTTTATCGGGCCGCGGAAGGGACATTCTCCACCCTCAAGACGATGTCGGAGCAGGACGAAGGGTTCGATGAATCCTTGCTCCGGCAATTCATCCAGTTGATGGGGCCGATGCGCCCCGATGCAGTTTAGTCTCAACTCCGCAATAATTCATCCAATTTGTCGAGGGATTCGTTCCAGCCCTGATGCATATTCTTGCGATCGATTTCGCTGATACTTTCGATACCGGAATGTCGCAACGCGAATTTTGTCTTCCCTTGAGATTCTTCAAATGTGACGGTTACAAGCATTTCCCTCGGGAATTCCGGGCTGAGGCCGTAGTGGGTGGCCGGGACGATATTGCCTTTTTCATCGGCGAAGGCATCGGTGCAGACGATTTTCATCGGGGGGACAATTTCGCGATAAACGCCGGTGCTCCAATAGTCTTTACCGTCGGGTCCCCGCATGCAAAATAGGTACTTTCCGTCGACACGCAGATCAACTTTGGCGGTCGGGCAGGTGAAAGTTTTGGGTCCCCACCAGCGGGTCAGATAAGCAGGGTCGGTCCAGGCTTTGAAAACCAACTCGCGCGGGGCGTTGAAGGTGCGGGCAAGAGTCAGTTCCGCGGCACCAGTGTCGGATTTCGTATGATTTTTCACTTCCATATTTAAACTCCTTAGTACATAGCGGTTATGTACAATTTGCTTTAATTTCTTCTCTTTTGCCTTTTGATATTACTACGCCGAATTGGAAAAAATGAAAGTCTGAAAATTTGGAAAATACGGTTTGAAAATTTGTGTTTCGACTAAGTGCAAGCCCTATTTATGGTTCCGAATAGTCGCTTTCTAAAACCTCAAAATCCATGAAATGCCGTTCTCGCCGATATATGTGTCATTAATTTGATAGACCGGATCGGTCAAAGCTTCTTGGGGGGTGACAAATTTCCACGCCTGAGATTCATACCAATTCAGAAGCGAATCGAGATAGACGGCATTCAGTTCGGTCATATGAATGAGCAGGATATGCTTGATATCGCGGTGCAGTTTGGCGACTGCAATCGAATCGTAGTACAAAGTCATTTTTTGCATATGCGCCAGATATTCCTGCCCGATAGAATCGGCCAGGGCGGTATCGCGGTTCTTGCGGGCCTCGGTGAAATCCCGATTATAGAGCCAGTCGTCGTTGTCGATGGTCACCGGGACATTGATATAGGCATGGGCGGCGAGATAATTGGCGATTCCGATATATTTATGATCGGTCGGCCCCTGATGCAGGAAGGGATAGCGGAAATATCTGGTTTTCCCCACCCATTTCGAAATGGCGGTTTCGCCCTTGGCGATATCGTCTTCATACGAGGCGATCGAGGTGGTGTTCAAGTCGGGATGGGTATAAGTATGATTGCCGATAGTGTGCCCATCGGCGATTAAATCATCCAGAAGCGGGGCCGTTTTGGAATCGACCCGCGATCCGACCACGAAACCGATGATTTTTATTTTGTGCCGTTTCAGGGTCCGGAGAATATCATGAAATTTCGCCCCCTGGGCGCTGTCGGAAAGGTACCGCCCATAAAGAAACGGCAAATCATCGATAGTGACCGCCAGTTCCTTGGCGGCGCAGGCGGTATGGGCCAGAATGAATATTAAGATTAAAAAAATTGCCCGATACATATTGTTATAATACGTTCCGCTCCCTTCAATGGCCATTTATTCCTTTAATCTCATAAGAAATTTATCACGGCAACTTTTTAATTGACTAATCTGCCATACTTCCCGATTTTTAATCCTTATGAAAATTGCCCCATCCATTCTCGCCGCCGATTTCAGCCGGCTCGGCGAAGAAATTAAAAAAGCCGAATCCGCCGGTGCCGATTGGATTCATCTCGATATCATGGACGGCCATTTTGTGCCGAATCTCTCGTTCGGCGAAGCGATTTCGGCCATGTCCAAATCAATCTGCTCTCTGCCGCACGACGCCCACCTGATGGTCAGCGATCCGGAAAATTATATTGAGCCGTTCGCCAAAATCAAAGTCGAGTATATTACTTTTCATATCGAAATCGGCGGCCCCCGGACCGATTTGGGGCAGGGACGATGGGTCTATTCGGTCGCAAAGGCGGCTGACCCGAACCGAATCAAAGCGGTAATATCAAAAATAGAATCTCTCGGGTCAAAAGCCGGGCTGGCGGTCAATCCCCCGACGCCTTTAAAAGCGGTCGAACCGTTTCTGGGACAGATTGATTTACTGCTCCTGATGTCGGTTAATCCCGGTTTTGCCGGGCAGAAATTTATCCCCGAAGTGATGGATAAAATCAGGGCCGCCGCCCAAATCCGGCAAAAAAACCGGTATCGGTTCCAAATCATGGTCGATGGCGGGGTTGGGCCGGACAATGTAAAAGCCCTGGAAGCGGCCGGGGTCGATATAGTTGTGGCCGGATCGGCCTTTTTCAAGGCGGCTGATTACGTCGAATTTGTCCGCCGGATGAAGTCTTAATTCCATAAACCCCTTGCGGAATTCTCCCATTTTTATATATTAACAGGCTTGCTGAGAAGGCCCAATTGACTTCTTTGCGTGGTAGATATTTATGTTCGGCGAATTAATAGACAAATTTGATGATATTTTCCGCACCCTCCGCGGCTCCGGGAAACTAAGCGAGAAAAATATAAAGGATTCTCTTCGCGAGGTCCGTCGTGCGCTTCTCGAGGCCGATGTTAACTACAAGGTAGTTAAAGACTTTATCGCCCATGTGGAAACCGAGGCGGTCGGCGAGAAAGTTCTTAAATCGATCGAGCCGGGCCAGCAGTTGGTTAAAGTTGTGCATGACGAATTGGTTCGTCTGCTGGGAGAAAAAGCCGAATCGATGACCCCGGCCACCAAATTCCCGACCATCTATATGCTGTGCGGTTTGCAGGGGTCGGGGAAAACCACTCTCTCCGGCAAACTGGCGCTTCTGAATAAGCGGAAAAATAAAAAGGTTCTTCTGGTGGCGGCCGATATCTATCGCCCGGCGGCGGTGAAGCAGTTGAAGATACTGGCGGATTCGATCGGGGTGGAGGTTTTTCAGATGGAGAACACCAAGCCGCCGGTTATCTGCGAAGAGGCAAAGCGGCACGCCGAAAAGAACTTTTTCGATTTGATGATTATAGACACCGCCGGACGGCTCCATATCGACGAAGAATTGATGATCGAACTGGACGATATCAAGGCCGGTGTCGCGCCCGATGAATTAATTCTGGTGGCCGATTCGATGACCGGCCAGGATGCCGTCAATCTGGCGGATAAGTTTCATCAAAGGCTCAAATTAACCGGGGTGGCGTTGACCAAGCTTGACGGCGACGCTCGCGGCGGAGCGGCCATTTCAATCCGGGCCGTCACCGGATGCCCGATAAAACTGGTCTCAGTCGGCGAGAAGCTGTCCGACCTCGAAGTGTTCCACCCGGATCGAATGGCTTCCCGGATTCTGGGAATGGGAGATATTGTCGGGCTGGTCGAAAAGGCGCAGGGTGCGGTCGATTTGAAAGAGGCCGCCAAAATTGAAGAAAAACTCAAGAAGCAATCGTTCACTCTTGAGGATTTTTACGACCAGCTCCAGCAGATAAAAAAGATGGGCCCGCTGGAATCGATACTCGGCATGATTCCCGGGGTCGGCAAGGCGCTCAAGGGAGTGCAAATCGACGAAAAAGGAATGGGGCGGGTGGAGGCGATGATTCAATCGATGACCCTGGAAGAGCGGCGCAATCCGAATATTATCGACGGTTCCCGGAAACTGCGGATCGCCTCGGGCTCCGGCAACTCGGTTCAGAACGTGAATCTGCTTTTGAAGCAGTTTTTTGCGATGCAGAAGATGTTTAAAAATATGGGTAAAATGAAAATAAAAGGTCTGCCGAAAGGGGCTTTCCCTTTCCAAATGAACATATAATTGTAATTGACGGAGGTACCGAAATTGGCGGCAGTAATCAGACTAAGACGCTTGGGCGCCAAGAAGCGACCCACCTATCGATTTGTTGCGACCGACTCACGCATGCCCCGCGACGGAAGATTTGTGGAAATATTGGGTTTCTATAACCCGATCGAGAAACCGGCAACGGTGAAAATTTTCGAGGATAAGATGATGTACTGGCTGGATCAGGGAGCGACCCCGTCGGATACGGTCATCAATCTCTTGAAGCAGGTCGGGTTTCTAAAAAAATACGAAACCAAGAAAAAAGGCGGCGATATTTCGGCCATGACGGTGTCGGAAACTATCACCGAACGCACCAAGAAACGGAAAAAGACCAAACAAGCCAAAGAAGCCAAGGCTGAAGCGTAATTTTTTGCCTTCCGCTTACTTCGATCCAAACCAGCAAAGGCACTGCAAAAGGAGATTGTTGTGAAGGAATTCATCGAGACGATAGTCAAGGCGTTGGTTGATAACCCCGATCAGGTCAGTCTGACGGAAGTTCAGGGCGAACGGACAACCGTGTATGAACTTCGGGTCGGCGCCGGGGATCTGGGCAAGGTTATTGGAAAACACGGACAAACCGCGAAATCGATCCGGACCCTGATTGCGGCTATCTCGGCCAAAAAAGGGAAACGGGCGGTCCTGGAGATTCTGGAATAGTTGGCTTTGAGACCGGAATATATCGTGATCGGGCGGTTCGGCCGCGCCCATGGTGTTTCCGGGGAGATATATATAAATCCTATCACCGACAACCCGGAGCGGTTCGAGAAATTGGAATCATTCTGGATGGAGTCGGACGACGGCTGGAAGGAGATAATGATAGCGGGGATGAAATTTGTCTCCGGACGGCCGGTGATTAAAATCGCCGGGTTTGATACCACCGATGCGGTCAAGCCCCTCCTGAATGAGTATCTCTATATCAGGAGTTCGGCGCTGGAGACGCTTCCGGACGGGAGCTATTACCTGTTCGATCTGGTCGGTTGCCGGGTGGAAGATATCTCCGGGCGGGCGAGGGGAAACGCGGTGGAGGTGGAGCAGTATCCGGCCAATGATATTCTGGTGGTTGAGGCCGACGGGAAAAAATATAGTTTGCCGCTAGTGCGGCGGTTTGTGAAGAAGATAGATATCGAAAAGAAACTGATTGTAATTGATCCTCCGGAGGGTATATTTGACTCCCCGGACAAAAATTGAAATTGTGACCCTGTTTCCGGGGTGGTTCGATTCGGTTTTGAAGGAATCGATCATCGGCCGGGGACGGGCCAAACGGCTCTTTGAAATAGATATAATCGACCTGCGGGAATTCACCACCGATAAGCACCGCACCGCCGACGATAAACCGTTCGGCGGAGGAGGCGGGATGGTTCTCAAGGTCCAGCCGCTTTTCAATTGCCTGACATCGCTCGGATACGAAAAGATGCGAAAACCGGGCGAACGGCTGGTGCTGACCTCGGCGGCGGGGAAGCTCTTCACGCAGGAGAAGGCGGTCGAATACTCGCTTCTCAAGCGGGTCACGATAATCTGCGGTCATTACCTGGGAGTCGATGAGCGGATTCTGGAGCTTTTCGATATCGAAGAGATATCGATCGGCGATTATGTGATGACCGGCGGCGAAGCGGCCGCGGCAGTTCTGCTTGATTCGATCACCCGTTTGATTCCCGGAGTGCTCGGCAATTTTGAATCGGCGCTCGAGGATTCCCACTCCGAAGGATATCTGGGGACGCCGGTATATACGCGGCCGGAGGAATTTAAGGACCTGCGGGTGCCGGAGGAGCTTCTGACCGGCAATCATAAGGGGATAAAAGCGTTCCGGCGGCTGGAAGCGCTTCGCAAAACTTTTGAAAACCGCCCGGAATTGCTATCGGGCGCGGAACTGGATAAGAAAGAAAAAATATTTTTGGATAAATTGAAAAAGGCGAAAAAAGAAAATAACAAAGAATGAGAGGATAGATTTATGAGACAGATCGAGCAATTGGAAAAATCTTATTTGAAAGACAAGCTCACGGCTTTCAAGTCGGGCGATACGGTGAAAGTGCATGTGAAAATTAAGGAAGGGGACAAGGAGCGGGTGCAGGTCTTCCAGGGGACCGTCATCGGGCGGCGTGGGGCCGGAATGGGTGCGACTTTCACGGTTCGCAAGATGTCGTCCGGAGTCGGCGTGGAAAGAATCTTTCCTCTTCATTCTCCCAATGTATCCAAAATCGAGCGGATTCGTCAGGGGAAAGTTCGCCGGGCCAAATTGTATTATATGCGCGATTTGACCGGCAAGTCGGCCCGTATCGACGAGATGCTGGAAGAGAACAAGGTTGAGGAGAAGAAATAGCTCTGCATGGGCGAAATGCTGGAAGAGGCCAAAGTCGAGGAGAAAAAATAGCTCCGCCTTGATTTTTGCTTTGCCGAATTTGTAGGGGCGTATTGACATACGCC
>CALMKK010000312.1 GCA_937867135.1 uncultured candidate division Zixibacteria bacterium | reverse complement strand
TAAGAGAGGACTTATGAGAAGGAGAATTCCCGCTGATATCTTGAAAATGGCTGCCGGCAGTATACTCCTGGCATTTCTGAGCTTGATTAATCTGTCAGGATGTTCCGCGATTGGTCTCGGTATAGGATCATTAATTGACTCCGGGAGATCCGAATATCGGCCGCTTCGCCCCGGTGAATTGGACGCCGTCGGAAACGGTCGAAAGGCCCTTGTGACTCTGGCCGACAGCAGCAAGATCGAAGGCAAAATTCGGGGTGTCGAGAAAATCGATGAACAAGAATATGCCGCCAGATATGACTCGATCTTCGAGGAAAAGGGGATCGCCCCGCTATTGCCTCGCCTCGGCGACAGCATCGAATTTGTGAATCCTCTCGGCCTAAAGCTGCGGGGCGCCCTAGTCGGATTTGATCAAGATTTTCCCTGCCCGGTCTCTTCTACTTCAATGATATTAAAACGGCCGCCGCTTATATCCAATGGTTCTGATTTGATCTATGACTTGGAGCTTATGACATTTCGCGGGAAAGATAGTTTGATTGCCGCGAATTATATCAAGTTGATAACCGAAAGAAAAATTCCGCTCAAGACCGAACTCTGGCTTGCCTCTCAGAATGGCCCAAGCAAAATTCCGCTCGAACAGATCGGCGATGTAAAGTTGAAAAATCGGCGGAACGCTAAATGGGTGGGGCTGATTATCGGCGGGGCGCTTGACGCCGCTTTTATTATTATCGGCCTGGCTGGCGGATTTGATATGGACATAGGGTCGGGCTTTTCGGGGTATTAAGGAGAAATCAATTCAATTTTGTGAGGTATGGTTATGAAAAGGCTCAATAAAATATTCTCGGGGCGATGCCCAATTATTGGAATAGCGATGGCAGTCATCATGATATTGAATCTTTCGGGTTGCACGGCGATTGGTTTCGGAATTGGCTCTGAAATTGACAACAACAAGCCGGATTACGGCCCGGTCAATGAAGGGAAATTGGATGAAGTCGGGCACGGCCGGAAAATCGTTGTTGAACTGAATGACAGCACCAGAGTCTTGGGAAAATTTGTCGGGCTGGTCAAAGATACCGGAGATGACTACCGGCAAAGGTATTCGCGGATCCGGGCGGAATTGGCTCAGAATATATATCTGCCGCCAATCGGCGATACGGTCGATTTCAGATATGCTTCCGGCAGCAGTTTAAAGGGTATCTTTGAGGGGTTCGATCAGAAATTTCCCTGTTCTCCCTGCTCGACTTATGTGTCAATCAGGCCGTGGTCGGATGAAGGCCTAACGCGGGAAAAATTACAGTTTCTGCCGTATCTGCGCAAGGCATCGGGCGATAGCGCTGAAACAGTAGGAATATGCCGCCTGATAAGAGAGGGGAAAATTCCTTTGATGTCTCGGATTACTATTGTTAATGCAGATAAACTTGAGAATTATTCGCTGGAAAAAGTGAAGAAAGTGCAGTTGAAAAACGGGAAATCCGCCAAATGGATTGGTCTCGGGTTGGGATTGGCGATTGACATATCTTTGGCGGCTTTATTTATCGCCCTTAATAATATGGAGATTATGGGGGGCGGGAGTTGGGGGGGATGACCATGAGAAGCCTTACATTGATAATTTTGATTTTCTGTGCGATGTTAGATACTCAAGCCGGCGAAAAAACCTGCGAGGAGAAACTGGCCGATAGTTCTCTTATTGGACGGACAATCACTCTCAGGGATCTGGACGGACTGACTATCAGGGGAAAACTGATAGGATTCGATCGTCAAAATTCGATGCTCCTGTTCGACTCGAATGTGCGGGGACAAGGACTTGATTCCGTAATTGCATTTAGCCAAATAACATCGATCAGCTATTATCGCATTGGAAAATTTAATGGCTATGGCGCGGCGCTGGGACTTGCCTTGGGTGCCTTGTTGGGAGGGATATCGAGTACGGACGAGAGTGGATTTCAAGTGATCAGCCCAGGCGAAATGATAGCAACCGGAGCCATTCTGGGCTTTGTTGTCGGATTAGTTGTATCCCCGATTATTCCATCGAAAGAGGAAATAAAATGCAAATGATAATGAAAATAATAATAGTAATTCTCTGCTTTTTAATGGAGGCATGATCATACCAATTATGACCATTCGCTCAAATGGAGATATTATTTTTTGGCGCGCAGAATAATGACCAGGCCGATTAAAAGAAAAATCCCATTTATCAGCCAGGCCGCCAATTCAGGGGAGAGTTTTCCATTATACCCGAAAGACTGCGTAATTTTAAAGGCGACAAAATAGGTCAGGGCGATACCGGCTCCGACCGCAAAGGATACCGCAATGCCGCCACGTTTCGGGTTGGATGCAATCGGAACACAGATTAAAATGACAATGAAAGAAGAAAAGGGGTAAGCCAATTTCAATTTGAGATCGACGGTTTCCCGCAAGTAGGGCCCCCCGGTGCGTTTCATTATATCAATATAATGGGCCAGATCCCGGTAGCCCATATCTTCGGGATTGCCGATCGGCTTATTGAAATCGGACGGTTTATCTTTAATATACTCGGCTTGGAGGGAGTCATATTTCGAGAAGCTTTCAGTGGAATCGTCGAATATTCTGCTGATGCCGTCGTACAACATCCAGCCGCGCGAAGTATAAGCGATTTTGCGGGCCGTGATAAGTTCGGCCAGTTTGTCGTTCTTGGAACGGTAGATTTTGATATCGGTGCCTTCGCGCCGGGCAATATTGTACGATCCGATAACGAAAAATAATTCCGGACTCACCTGCCGATAGACATTGGCAACCACCGCATCGGCCTCACGGGGCCGACCCTTGAAAGAATATTGTTTCATTTCAATCCGCTTGCGGTTCGGTTCGGGGAAAATTTCTTCGTTGTAATAAATATGTGCAAGGCTGAGAAGAAATGAAAAAACCAAAAAGGGGGCGGCGATTCGATAAAGTGAAATACCATTGGTTTTCATCGCCAGAAGCTCATTCCGCCGCGCCAGCAAACCGATCGAAATCAAAACGGCCAATAGAACAAAAACCGGCAGGAATGATTTGAATATCCAGCCGCTGAAATATAGATAGTATGTCAAAACCTGCATTGCCGTGACATGATTTTCAATAAACCCCCTCAGTTCCTCCACCATGTTGATGATAACGATCAGGATTCCGAAGGAAATTGAAATCATCAGAAGCCAGGTAATAAAGTTGCGCAGGAGATAACGGTCGAGGACTTTGAGCATATCACTTCCGGAAAAAGGCAAAAAGAGGTTTTTCGGTGATAACCTTAATAAGCAAATAAAGCCCGATTGCGCCCACGAGGAAATTGGCCGCCCACATTGCCAGAAAGGGAGAGACAATATCATTATCGGCCAAATCCTCACCGCCGATCAAAAAGGCCCAATACAGAGTGAAGATAAAGATCGAAATCGTGGCCGCAATCCCCATTCCGCCGCGGCGGGAGAGTATGGCCAGCGGCGCCCCGATAAGTATAAACGCAAACGATGCCGCCGGTATCGAGTATTTTTTATAAATTTCTATTTCGTATTTATCGACAATCATATTCTGTTCTTCGATTTGCTCAGCCTCCCGTTTCACTTTAATATAGATATTTTTCATATCGGCTTTAAGATACGCCAGAGCGGCCGAATCCTTTAAGAGAGTGTCGCCGGGGTATTTTAAAGTATCGGAAAAGAGAAAAGCCAGTTTATTGTCCACCGTATTTTCGATATGTTCTCGGAAAGGCGGAATGACGGAGCGGGCCTGCCTGACCGTTTCTTCCATTTGCGCAATATCCATTTCACGATCGGTGCGAAATGAAGATTCGGAGCGTTTCAGTTGTGATCCCACTCCGCCCACATTTATTACCTGTTCCTTGAAATCAACCTTACGGTAATTAGCCGGGTCCTGGATATCAAGCATGTGGAGTTCACCGTCATATAGGGTGAATTGAATGGTACTGCCGTTATCGATAAATTTCATCTTACCCGATTTGGCGATAACAATTCGGGGGTGAGCCGGGTCCTTGGTTTCATTGATGCGGACACCGGTGACCTCGGAGGTCTGATAATTTATGCTTTTAAGAAGGATTATATATCCGGAGACGTCGGTAATGAATACCCCGGGCCGAAAAATCAGGGTCGGGCGTGTCGATCGGATATCCCCTTCAAGAACCCGGGCCCGGTGATTGAGGTCGGGAAGAATCTTATCATTAAACTCAATCATTCCGACTGTTAGAATGCCGGCGGCAATCATCAACGGGATCAGGACGCGCAAAAGGTTTATGCCTGATGCCTTGATGGCCAAAATCTCAGAATCGGACGTCATCCGGCCGAAGGCCAGTAGGGTTGCCACCAGTACCCCCATCGGCACCGCGAGAGCCAGCATCCAGGCCAGATTCAAAAAGATTAATTCCAGCACAATGAAAGCAGAGATATTTTTATCAATAACCAGTTCCACTATTTTGGGAATGGTCTCCAGGATCAAAATAAAGGTTATGATAAAGACGGAAAAAAGAAAAGGCGGAATGTGTTCCAATAATATGTAACGGTTTAATATCTTCATAGCCGCACGGAATATATAATATGGTTATCGGCAGATAAAGAAAAATCACTTTGCGGCCCCCGAAAATATGATTATCTTGGAAATATCGCAGATGGCCTATGATTAAAGATTTTGTAACCAATGACATTGTGACCGCCTTTTTGTGCGTGCGCAAACGGGATATTAAAGAATATTCCGGCAATAACTTTATCTCCTTTGAATTTGGCGATGCTTCCGGCCGTATTGCCGGAGTTTGGTGGGAACCGGATCGCTATGCCCTCGAAGAGCTTCAGGAAGGCGAAGTGGTCAAAGTCAAAGGGGTCATCAGCGATTACAGAGGAAAGCCGCAACTTAAAGTGGAAAAGCTCCGTGTTGCCCAAGACGATGAGTATTTACTGGAGGATATCCTGCCCCGCTCCAGGTTCAGCGATGAGGAACTTCGCCGGAGAATTCTCGCGCTTACCGAGCGTATCGAAAACGGATATGTCAAGAAACTGACAGAATCCTTCTGGAACGATAAGAAATTTATGGATGAATATATGCGAGCCGCGGCGGGCAAATTATGGCACCATGCCTGCGTCGGCGGTCTGGCGGAACATTCTGCCAATGTCGCCGATATTTGCCTTGATATGGCTCGGAGATATCTTTTTCTTGATCAGGACCTTCTGATTTTCGGCGGCCTCTTTCATGATATGGGCAAAATTTCGCAATATGCCATAAAGTCTTTCATAGATTATTCCGACGAAGGACGTTTGATCGGACATATTTGCTGGGCCGACCATGTGATTGCCAAAAGAGCCGAGGAAATTGATTCATTTCCCCCGAACCTTCTGATGAAAATTCGGCATTTAATTCTGTCACATCAGGGACAACTTGATTATGCCTCCCCGATTGTGCCGCAGATACCGGAAGCTTTCATTTTGTTCTACGCCGATGAAATCGATTCCAAAATGGGCGCGATAGAGAGAATTAAAGAAAAGAGCGGCCCCGGATGGTCGGAATATGTCAAATTGCTTGATCGTTTTATTTATTTCGGTTGATGCTCGTTTCATCTATTATGCCGCATACCCGACCTCAGACCATTCTTGAAACCCGAAATGTGACCAGGATAGTCGGCAATTGTCACGGTTCAATCAAAACGGTGGCCGATATTTCTTATGCGTTTAATAAAGGGGAAATTTATAGCATTGTGGGGCCCTCAGGGGCAGGGAAATCATCATTTCTAAGACTTCTAAATCGCCTCGATGACCCTTCCGAGGGAGAAATATTATTTCATAACAAATTGCTGGCGACTTACCCGCCCACAGAATTACGTAAGAAAGTAGCGATGATTTTTCAAATACCTTATCTCTTTCCGGGGACGGTCAAAGATAATTTGGAGTATTGCTGCCGATTCAAAAAGTCCCCGGATGATCAGACAAGGATTATGGGAGGGTTATTGGAAAGGGCAGGACTTCACCGCGAGTTTCTTGAAAAAAATGCGGCCGACCTTTCTGTCGGCGAACAACAAAGAGTGGCAATTGCCCGTTCATTGGTTCTGGAGCCGGAAGTCTTACTTCTCGATGAACCAACCTCGGCTCTAGATCCGACATCGGCTCAAATAATCGAGCAATTGATTTTATCCTTGAGCCGTGACCTGCATCTGACCTCTATAATTGTAACGCATAATCCCGAACAGGCCAAACGGATGGGTGGGGAGACACTATTATTGGTAAAAGGTCGATTGATCGAATCGGGTCGAACCGAGGATATTCTTGACCGGCCCCAAAGCGAATCAGGGCGGAAATATATAAACAAAGAACTGATTTGATGCAGACGAATTATTATCAAGTATTAATGGCTCTGTTACTGGCGATTCTCGCCATAGGGCTGATATACCTGAAAAAAATCCCGATTCTTAAAGACGCGGCTTACGGAACGGTTCGCTCCTTTATTCAGCTGGTGGCGGTGGGTTATGTTTTGGAATTTATATTTATTTCCCAATCTATCTGGCTGACTATCGCTTCTGTCCTGCTGATGCTGACAGTGGCGGCATATACTTCAAGCAAAAGGGCGGAACGATTCAAATCGGGATTTAAAATTGCCTTCATTTCCCAGGGCACAGGCTCCCTGATTACTTTGGGGCTGATGCTGGCGCTGAGAATCATCTCCCCCGATGCTCGATATATCATCCCTCTGGCGGGGATGATAATTTCCAATTCCATGAATGCCTCGGCCATAACTTTCAATAGGATCGGTTCGGATCTATCCGGGAATCGGTTGGCCGTTGAGACAGCCCTGTCGCTGGGAAAAAACTGGCAGGAAGCCTCGCGGCCATATTATCGCGATGCCGTTAAGGCCGGTATGATTTCTATTTTAAATTTTATGGAGACGGTCGGTATTGTTGCTCTTCCGGGCGCAATGACCGGGATGATTCTGGCCGGAATTTCACCTTTAAAGGCGGTCCTATTTCAGATTATTGTGGCATACATGCTTCTTTCCGCGACGACGATCACTACAATTTTATCGGCTCAGATGTCTATCAAACGGTTTTTCAACGACGCAGAACAGCTGATAACATGAGATCGCAACCCTTATCTTTCTTCTTGATTTTGGGTCATTTTTAACTAAATTAGCCGTTCCGGTTATAATAACTGGAATTCTATTCGACAGGAGAGGTGTCCGAGCTGGTCGAAGGAGCATGCCTGGAGAGCATGTAAACGAGTAATCGTTTCCTGGGTTCGAATCCCAGCCTCTCCGCTTTA
>CALMKK010000311.1 GCA_937867135.1 uncultured candidate division Zixibacteria bacterium | reverse complement strand
CACCGCCACCCGCCCCGACGCACGTTCGATCACCAGGCCCAGATCGCCCGTTCCGGTGCCTTCAATGATGATCCCACCCCAGAGGCCGCGGCTGGTGGCGACATCAGGTATATCGAGAGGGTCATCGACATCATCACTAATTGAGGTGAAAATAATCGGTTCGGTGGCGGTTCCCTGGGCAAAAATCTTGCCGCCGCGGGCAATGATTAGAGCGGTGGCGTTGGAGGCCTGTCCCGGGTCACCCTTAATGATGGTGCCCGGCTCGATAATCAGGGAAGCCCCGCTGTCGATAAATATAAAACCATGGATATTATAAACCGTGTCTGAAGACAGAACCAGATCGGTAGTGAATTCGGTTTTGCTCGGAGCAGGCGTGCCGATATCTTTAATCGGTTTGCCCGCCTCGGTTGGACCGCAGGTGGACGGTGCCGGAACCGGTACTATGGCATAAGCGCGAAGGGCACTCCAGGGGCCGACCCAGCTCTCGGCGTTAGGGTCGAAGGCGCCGACATAGCTCACCGGCTGATAATATGAAGAAGTGGCGTAAGCCGGAACGATCGCGGCAGAGGTTCCCAGCGGACTGCCGATGGCCGGAACCGGATTGATGATTTCGTGGCGCACGGGAGGATTGACGACTTCGTAGCTGGTCAACTGCGGATTGATACCGCAATGGTTCTTACCGGTCAGCGTGGTGTCGCCGCCGGGGAAGATGTCATCGCGAACACGCTGGGTTGACAGCGGGTTGACGGCGTTGCCGGTGGCATAAAAGTGGCTGTATTCCGATCCGGTCGGGGGATTGGTGCCATTGTATGATTTATACCAGAAGTTGCCGACAAAGTCGAACAGGGGATGTCCGGCGGCAATACTGGCGGCTCCGGAGGGAAGATTGCGGGTGGAACTGGGCGGGGTGTCGATACCGGCATCACCGCCGACGACCTGGACCTCCACGGCGTTTTTGGGCTGTTCCATGAAGACGTTGTTATACCAGTAGGTGCGGTAGTTATCGGTGAAGAATTGCTGATTGCCGGAGGTTCCGGAGAAAGCCGGACCCTGACCGATACAGGTCCAGTTGGCCGAGAGGGCGTAGCTGGGATAAGCACATCCCCAACCGGAGGGGACGGCGGCGGGAGCGACG
The DNA here is from genome assembly GCA_937867135.1 of uncultured candidate division Zixibacteria bacterium. GTDB lineage: Bacteria > Zixibacteria > MSB-5A5 > GN15 > PGXB01 > UNRQ01. The sequence goes on along the minus strand of CALMKK010000311.1, from coordinate 1,670 downwards.
CCGGCGCTGGTGGTATCGGTAAGGACGGCGGCCTGACGGCTGTCGTTTTCATTGAGGCGGTCGCCCCAGCGTGGATCTTTCAATTCGAAGAAGAACTGGCGGGTTCCGCTGTAGCATTCGTCCTGATCGAAAGCATCGTCATCGCCATAGAAAGCGGCGACATAACTAACATTGACCGAGCCGCCGAACCATTCCATATCATCGTCAAGGGCATAATAAGACTCAAGGTGGTCGATGGTGGTACCATCGCCGACCGCGGCCAGGGTCAGACCGTTGATTTCATTATTGGCGCCTATTATGGAGCCGGCATAACGGATGGAAATGTACTGAAGGACCCCGGAATTGTCATGACAATCAGGAGTGAGTCCGCCGCCATATTTGGTCTGGACCCCATAATCCGGCATTCCTTCGACGGCGGATTCTCCGCCGCTGACGCAAGCGTAAGACTTGCCTTCAATGATGACGCCGCCCCAGAGGCCGCGGCTGGAGGCGACATCGGGGATATCAGCGGTGTCGCAAACCATATCACTGATGGATGTGAAAATAATCGGCAATTTGGGGGTTCCTTTGGCAATAACCATTCCGCCTCGGCAAACGATCAAAGCCGTGGCGTTGGAAGCCTGCCCCGGGTCGCCTTTAATAATTGTCCCGGGCTGAATCACCAGGGTGGCGCCATCCGGCACAAAAATGAGTCCCTGAATATGATAAACATGCCCGGCATACCAGGTGGTCGTTCCCACCGGCAAATCGGTTTTACTGGGAGCCGGACTACCGACATCTATGATCGGCCATCCCTCTTCACACAACTGCGCATTAGCCGCGAACGGCAAAATGAGCAGGATTGCGATAAGCGCCAAATACAGCTTACGCATTTTTAAACCTCCTACCATAATTGGGTTTATTTCTAATGGCTTTAGATATCAACTTCAAAATTAAAATCCCTGTAAAAGGAATGCGGCAAATTGATATGAGCAATTGGGTCGGCGGCCGGGATTCATTTTAAGGAAATCTCGACCATAACCACATCGGGTTAGACGGTACTCATTCATATTTGTCACGCTTTCGAGTATCTACTTGACCTTTTCAGGCTTAATGCAAAAAGTACATTGTTGAAGAAAAATTATCGAAATTACACGTTCGGACCAACCTGAGGATTTTTGCTCTATTCATCACCTCTTTCCCAAAACCAGTCTCTTTTCCTAATTTGCCTGATTGCATCTGATTTGTGGCTCTCGGACACAATCAATTTCATGCTTAACACGCGCTCAAACCGGCCCCTTCAAGGGAAGCCGGTTCGATATTAGGGTATTCAGATTTCCTTGAGATTAGGCAATTGTTCAAAATCAATTAATATCGATTTTTACATTACCCTGTAAGTGATACTTGCCCCGAAGGTCCGGCCTATATCATACCGCCTGTATATTTCCTTTTTGCCGGTCCCGGTATAATAATAGTCGGCTTCAAAATGGGCATTAAAGAGATTTTTGCCCGATAACTTGAGGCTCACACCGTGCCAGACGACCTGTGAAAAGGTCATATCCAGAGCCTGGCGCGGCATTTCATAAATATCCGGAGCGCCCCCCTGTGAGTTATAATAGAAGCGCCGTCCGAACACATTGTAAAAAATGTCGGCCGTGGTTCCGGTCCGGGGGCTGGTGAAGCCGATATTG
>CALMKK010000310.1 GCA_937867135.1 uncultured candidate division Zixibacteria bacterium | reverse complement strand
CCTATACTTGTGAGCCGGAAGAATCATACGCGTCAAGAACCATATCACCTATCGGTGTTTTCTGCCACGAATACGGACATTTTTTGGGACTTCCGGATTTATATGTAATTAATGATGTCACCGCGCCTTATTCATCCGGTTTGGGCCGATGGTCATTAATGGCCATGGGAAATTACAATGGCCAATCCAAATCGCCCGCCCATCTTGATGCCTGGTGCAAAACGGCCCTGGGTTTTGTAACATCAACCGATGTTATGACAAATTTAGTTGCCGCGCCGATACCACAGGTCGAATCGGAACCGATAATTTATCGCCAATGGTACAATGGGCAATATGCCGGATTGCAATATTTTCTGGTTGAGAACCGACAGCAGACCGGTTTCGATCAAGCTCTTCCCGGATCCGGCTTATTGATTTATCATATTTATACTATTGGCGGCGACGCTGAGGGGAACAATATTGAAGGAAGACCTTATCACGTGGCGCTGGAACAGGCCGATGGCCAAAATCAGCTTGAATCGGGTGCCAACAACGGCGACGCGTCCGACCCGTGGCCGGGATCGCTCGGCATTCGTTCCTTCGATGATCTAACCATCCCCAGCAGTCGCGGTTATGGCCCTACAATCAGTCAGGTGGCAGTTTGGAATATCTCCAATTCCGATTCCTTAATGACCGCCAATCTCGATGTAACCTGGTCACGGCCCCATTTTGGAGTTGATTCGGTGAAGTTTTCCGATGCCAATGCCGACGGCATTCTTGACCCGGGTGAAACGGTCGATTTTATATTCTATATCAGGAACGATTGGCGGACCGCCAATAATACCTGGGTTAAAATTTCGAGTAATGACCCCTCGATTCACTTTATCGATTCAACCCTTCAGATCGGAACATTATATGGTGACGGGGCGCAGGATGATAATGAGGGATTGCCGATGCGATTTGTCATTGCGGATACACTGATCCCCACCTACGATTCCTTTTTTGTGACAATATCATCTGACGGCGGCCAATTTATGAGCAAATTCGGTTTTGAACATCAGGTCGGTCCATCCCATGTGTTGATAGTTGATGACGATCGCGGAAAAAATTATGAAACCCTTTATTGGGGCGATTTGTACAAACTCCGAA
>CALMKK010000309.1 GCA_937867135.1 uncultured candidate division Zixibacteria bacterium | reverse complement strand
TCCTTGGCCAGAGCGGCTCCCCCCGCCGATGAATTTGTCGTATCGTCCGCATTTATCATCAGTTCCAGAAGCAACCCTTCGACATCAAGATAGGCCCTGTCTTTTTCAATCACGCAACAGACCATCTTTCTGGCGCCGTTCAGATCGACCGCGAATTTGCGCGGCGTGATTTCTTTCACCGAATAGCAATTCTCGCCGATTTCTATTTCAATCCCCTTCGGAGACATATTCAATTTGGCTTCAATTGATTCTTCTTCATAGCGGAAATGATTAATCATTTGGCCACCTTCATTCCGATTTCCCAGGCGCCGATCGTCTGCCAGGGAGATATATCATTAACCTTGCCTCCGAATGCCTTCGGCTGAGATTTCTGCAACAGCGCCACCGAAGTCGCCGCCGCCCCAATTTCCACGGCGGGAACGATATCGATCACTCGGTTCGACATATGCTTTTCGATAAAATTGGTGTAGGTACGTCCCGCTTTGAATTCCGGATGATTCAAAACATCAATCATAAATCGCCGCGAGGTTTTAATTCCAAGTATTCGATAGTCTTTCAGGGCATTTATCATTTTAGCGATGGCAAGTTCCCGCGTCGGGGCGTGCACAATCAATTTCGCCAGAATCGGATCGTATTCCACTCCAATCAGTGAGTCGCGGCATACTCCCGAATCGACCCGAATCCCCGGACCGGCCGGTTCTTCATAGTATAATATTCTTCCCGATGACGGCAAAAAATTGTTCTCGCCGTCTTCGGCGTAAATCCGGCATTCAATGGCATGACCCCGTTGACCCGGCTTAAGTAGATAATCGGATATCTTTTCACCGGCCGCAATCCGAATCTGTTCCACCACCAAATCGGCTCCGGTCGTCATTTCCGTGACCGGATGCTCCACCTGGATACGGGTATTCATTTCGAGAAAATAAAATCCGCCGTTTTTATCGAACAGGAACTCAACCGTACCCGCATTACGATACCCGGCCGTGGTCGCCACCCGCACCGCCGCGGCCCCCATCTGAGCCCGCAATGCCGGCGTGATCACCGTCGACGGCGTCTCTTCTATTATTTTCTGATGCCGCCGCTGAATGGAGCATTCCCGTTCGAACAGGTGAATGGTGTTCCCGTGATTATCGCCCAGAACCTGAAACTCGATATGGCGCGGATTTTCCATATATTTTTCAAGATAAACGGTATCATCGCCGAAGGCATTCTTGGCTTCTCGCATGGCGGCCTCGACCGATGATTTTAGTTCCGCTTTTTTGTGGACAATTCTCATCCCTTTCCCGCCGCCGCCGGCCGCCGCCTTTATCAAAACCGGATAACCGGCCTCATCGGCCGCCCTTTCAAATGTCTCCAGATTCGCTCCCGCGCTTTTCATCCCCGGAATTATCGGTACCCCCGCCGTAGCCATCTTGATGCGTGACTGTATTTTATTTCCCAATAGGCGCATCGCCTCCGCCGTAGGGCCGATAAAGGTAATTCCTGCTTTCTCGCACGCCTCCGGAAAGAGCGGATTTTCGGCCAGGAATCCATATCCGGGATGAATGGCGTCACAGCCGTGCCCCTCCGCAGCATTGATTATTTTATCGATATCAAGATATGACTCTCGCGGAGCCGGCGGCCCTATTTCAAGAGCCTCATCCGCCATTCGTGTATGAACCGCGTTCCTGTCGGCGGTCGAATATATCGCCAGGGTCGGAATATCCAATAGACGGCACGCATTTATTACTCGTACCGCGATTTCACCGCGATTCGCTACCAGAATTCTTTTAAATAACCGCTTTGACATTTATTTATCCGTCCATTTCGGTTTTCTTTTCTCAAGAAAAGCGTTCATCCCCTCTTGCCCTTCCTGCGATACCC
>CALMKK010000308.1 GCA_937867135.1 uncultured candidate division Zixibacteria bacterium | reverse complement strand
CCGAATCATCAGTGGCGTAGAAGGTCACATTATATATCCCCGATTGTGCAAAGGTTGGCGTCCAATCAAATGTCCCGGTGCCGTTACCGTTATCGGTAAAAGACGCCCCGGTCGGCAGAGCGGAAGTTGTTAGAAGGGGAATACTCTCGACATCGGTCGCTGTCACCGCAATATTTAGATTGGAACCTTCATCAATCGTCTGCGCGCCGATAGCATTGAGCACCGGCGGCTGATTGGCCTGAGCATGAGAAAGAGATGGCAGGCCCGCAATTAGAATGGCAATTAAAAATACGGCCGCCCCGGTAATCTTCAAGCTCTTGAATTTATGTTGCTGTACCATTTCCTCGTCTCCTATTTCACCAACAGCATCTTCTTGGTCTGACTCTTACCGCTCACTTCAAGGCGGTAAAAATAGATTCCGGTGGCCACCGAATGACCGCCCTGATCGGTACCATCCCAGGTAACCGTATGACGGCCCGGCACTACGGCTCCATCAACCAGAGTTCTGACCTGTTGACCAAGAATATTATAAATTTTCAATTTGGCGTTGTTGGTTACCCCGCCGCCGGTACCGGCAATATCAAATTCTATGGTGGTACTCGGATTGAACGGGTTGGGATAATTCTGGTAAAGCATGAAGTTCGTCGGTATAATCGGAGGATTGGGATTTTCCATCGGAATTTCATAGGCGTCGCCATTAGAAAGGTAGGCCTTGGTTATCCGTATGCTGGTTATATCGTCGGATTTAATCTGTCTCTTGGTCCGCGCCTCCAAATGAACCACATCTGTCAGTCCGGAAGGAATCAGCGTTGATGACATCCTCGGCTGGCGGCTGTAAAGAACCATTTGCATCCGGCCGTTATGATCATCATTATATGCCAGAATAAAGGCCCCCGCCACATCGGGAAGCGAAGGTTTGCCCAATTCGAGGGCGCTCGGGTCATAATCAATCTGCAACTGCACCCCGGCCACCTTATCCGGAAATTCTCCGCTGACATTTAATTTGGTCAGCTGCCCCGCCTCGAGATCATCATGCACTATTTTCATCGTCGCAAATTGCCCGTTGTAGTTAACCGGGGCCGGCGACGGGCTCATCGGGAAACCGAAAATCATGTTGACTATCCCTACCAGATCCACTACATTCACCGCCCCGTCGCGGTTTATATTGGCCGTGGCATAGTTCCGAACCGGCAATCCGTAGGTCCCGATAATATAGGCCACCACATTAACCAGGTCGGCCACGTTTATCATTTTATCAAGGTTGACATCTCCATATCGATCAACCTGCACCAATCCCGAATCGGTAACAAGGGCCAGCGATGCTATTTCCGGGTTCGGATCTATCGATTCCCAACCGTTGTACAGACGGACCGGATAATCGCCGGGCGTCGCGCTCGAATCCAATGACATATACGCCTTCAGAACCGCGGTCTTGGAGATAGTATCGGCCGGCAGAATCGCTTCATTAGCCAAACCAAAAGCCATCACCCGCACCGAATCCGGAAACTGCCCGATATTTTCATAAACCACATATTCCGGGGTTCTCGTGGTTACCACAATAGAGTCAATCTGGGCAATTTCGCCCGGATACGACATATCAAACTGAATACCGTAGACCGCCGCCTGCGCCGAAATCAGATCAATCGGGAAAATAACCGGCGTCGCCCCCGGAATGCCGCCGTTGGGGCGGGTTCCCGTGCCGTACGATGATGTCGAAAAGAGCCTATCTTTCAAGACTTTATTGACCGTAATCGTTACATATTTAATTGTTGACGATGTTGTATTGTCATCGGTCGCTTTGAATCCCACCGGAAAAGTCCCATCCTGCGTAAACGACGGCGTAAAGGCAAATAAACCGCTGGCGCTCTGCGTCCCGGGAGTACTGGTAAATGTGGCATTTGCAGGCAGACTGACCGCCTCCAATGTAACCACATCGCCGGCGTCCTGGTCAGTGGCATTAACCGTAAAGGTCACGGTTTCGCCCTGCATTATGGTATAGGTCGAGGGCACGATATCGGTTACAACCGGAGCATGGTTACCAACCACATCGGGACAACACCCGGTCTCACAAACATGATATCCAGTGGGACAAACGGTCGTATCCGGGCAACACCCAGTAGGACACGTATGAAATCCTTCTGGACAACCTGTTGTGCCAGTATCACAAGTAAAATATCCATACCCGAGAATACCGCTATACCTTGGAAGTATTGTGATCGTCCCGTCCACGCTAGAAAATTCATTTACACGTGGTTCAATGAGTGGGTCCGGAAAATCCTGAACTTGTATTAAATAGTGCTTTGTTTCGCTCACTGCTGTAGTCGGTTTGACTTTGAATAAAAAGTACAAAATTGTCCCAACACTATCCGCTTTGGCCGGGATGACGCCGGCCCTGAAAAATGGAAAGCAGGCAGAATCCAGAGGTGGGAGCGGCGGCAAAAATTGAATAAATATCGCATTTAAATTTGGATTACTTAATCCAGTAGTATCTCGGGGGGCAAAAATACTGGGTAAATCTCTCCAATCGGCTGGACTTGGGGCGCAACTGTCTTTTCCGGTCGAAAGAAGGCCTCGGCCAAATAATTCCACAGAGTCATAAACGATATTTGGACCGCCACTTGACCCTTCAATTAAGTAGGGAGTTAAAACCGTTGTATCATATGTGAAGCGTATAATAAAACCACCCACGTCAGCGGGATTTTTAACTTGCACCGGCAATCTTCCCACCGAGTCCGGGAGAGCTTTGAAATCACCGACATCGATAAAATAGGAAGTATCAACCAATTGAGCGCTTATGTTTATTCCCGACACACACAGGATAAAGAGAAATATCAGTGGGACTCTATATGATGACATTATCCACCTCAGGGATTTATGATTTGTTTTCGCATTTAAGGTAGCCATCTTACACCTTTATTTTAAAAGAATCATTTTTTTCCGTGCCGTGAAATCCGCCGCCTTGAGCTGGTAGAAATATATACCGCTGGCGACACTGCTCCCTTTCTCATCTCGGCCGTCCCACATCAGATTGTGATGCCCCGCCGCATAAATACCGTCGGCCAGCATCTTCACGTGGCGTCCCAGCAAATCATAAACGGTCAACTCCACTTTGACCGAAACCGGTAAATCGAAACTGATTTCCGTGGTCGGGTTGAAAGGATTCGGGAAATTTTGATATAGTGAAAACCCTCTCGGCAGGGTTCCGGCCGAACCGTCTTTGAATACCACCGGAACCACAAATCCGTCGGCCGATGCCGCCTGAATATCCTTTATCTGAAATTCGCCGCCATTAACCCTCAAAATTTCGCCCGTCCCGGCGGGAATGCGA
>CALMKK010000307.1 GCA_937867135.1 uncultured candidate division Zixibacteria bacterium | reverse complement strand
GTATTGGGCATACAGCAGATGGAAGTAAAGCCTCCGGCCGCGGCCGCCTGACATCCGGTAATGATGGTTTCTTCGTCTTCCCGGCCCGGCTCGCGGAGATGGACATGCATGTCGATCAACCCGGGAACGACCAATTTTGAGGAGGCGTCGACAATATTTACTTCAGGAATGCCGGCAAAATCCTTTTTGCGGGTATCCTCACGTTTGACGATATTGGCGATGCGGCCATCCTTGATAAAAAGGTCGGCTTCGTTGCCGAACCCGATGGCGGGGTCGATGACCATGCCGCCTTTTATAACCATATCATAATTGGATTCTTTCATTTATTCCTCCTCCCCTGCTTCCTTCTTGCCGGATAAAAGATACAACACCGCCATTCTTATCGCCTGGCCGTTGGTTACCTGATCAAGGATGACAGAAGAACCGCTATCGGCTACTTCATTGGTGATTTCGACGCCGCGATTCATCGGGCCGGGGTGCATAATGGTGTAATTTTTATTAAGCAGTTTCACCCGCTCGCCGGTCATACCGAAGAGATTGGTGTATTCCCGCTGTGACGGGAACAGGCCGGCCTGCTGACGTTCCAACTGGATCCGCATTATGTTGACCACGTCGGCGCCGTCGATGGCTTTGTCCAAATTGGTATAGGTATCGACCCCGAATCGTTCCACTTCAACCGGGAGCAGGGTGGACGGTCCGCAGAGGGCCACCGAGGCCCCCATGGCTTTCAGTCCCCAGATATTGGAGCGGACGACACGGGAGTGCTTGATATCGCCGACCAGAACAACGCGCAATCCTTTCAATTTTTTATATTTGCGGCGGATAGTGAACATGTCGAGCAGGCCCTGGGTGGGGTGTTCATGAGCACCGTCACCGGCATTTATTATATTGGATTCGATGCAGTGGGTCAAAAAATACGGAACGCCGGCGGAGGAGTGCCGCACCACCACCATATCAATTTTCATGGCTTCGATATTGCGGACGGTATCTTTGAGAGTCTCCCCTTTTTTGACCGATGAGGTCGCCGGCGTGAAACTCACGGTATCGGCGGAAAGCCGTTTTTCGGCCAATTCGAATGAAATGCGGGTCCGGGTGGACGGTTCATAAAAAAGATTCAGAACGGTTATGCCGCGGAGAGTCGGAACCTTTTTTATGGGCCGCTCGATAATTTCGCGGAAGGATTCGGCCGTATCCAGAATGAGGGTTATTTCCTCGGCACAAATCCCTTCCAGGCCGAGCAAATGACGCGACTTGAGTGCCATTATTTCTTCCCCCCTTTTTTCGGGGATTTCCCGGCGCTGAGTATTTTCGGAACCGGCTTTTTCATCCCGGCTTTAACCACAACGACCATCTCCTTGCCGTCTTTCTCTTTCAATCGAACCAAAACCCGGTCGTCTTTTTGAGTCGGGATATTTTTACCGACATAATCGGGTCGGATGGGCAATTCCCGGTGGCCCCGGTCTATCAACACGGCCAATTGTATGGAGCGAGGGCGCCCGAAATCAATTATCTGGTCCAGAGCGGCGCGAATGGTGCGGCCGGTATAAAGAACATCATCGACGAGAATCAGATTGCGGTCAACGACATCGAAAAGAATTTCGGTGCGCTGAATGACCGGCTGATCGAGCTTGATATGAATATCATCACGGTAGAGATTGATGTCCATTAAACCGACCGGCACGACGACCCCTTCGACCTCTTTGATTTTGGCCGCAATTCGCTTGGCCACATCCGCCCCTCGGCTCAGGATGCCAATCAGGACCAGGGTTTCGGCGCCATTGTTTTTCTCCAAAATTTCGTGGGAAATCCTGGTTATGGCCCGGGCAATCTCCTTTTCGCTCATCACGGTTTCCATTTTTTCTTTGAGCAAGGTTCCTCCTCTTCCTCAAAAACTGAAGTAAGTTCGATATAAAAATAAATATTTGGAAATTTTATTTTCAGAAAAAAGGGGTATCAATTTAAGCGGATATTTCATTTCAATCCTTTGGCCGTCTCTCCGGACGGCTTTAAAAGGTTCAAAAGTCAAAACGATTATATGCAATTCTTATAATGAGTCAAGAGGGAATTAAAAAAATAAATAAATATCAGAATAAATCCAGCGAAGTCCGCGGGGGCCGGTTCTCTTTTCCGGCGATACCTGCGGCCAATTCGCTCTCCGAAAAATATTTGATGCGTCCGAAGGACTTCTTTTGGTATTGAACCATTTCCGGCACGGATAGAAATCCGGAATAGTCGAAATTTTGAAAAAAATCTTCTCGGGAGTAAAAGGCGGAAATTTTGCCATCGGTCATTGGAATAATTTCATCGGCCAGGGCGAAGATTATATCGCCATAATGAGAGACAATAAATATACCGATGCCTTTGGCTCGTAAGCGATGAACCATGCGTTTGAACAGGGCAATTCCGGCGGCATCAAGACCGCAAGTCGGTTCATCGAAAAAGATAAAAGACGGCTGAAGGGAAAGAATATCGGCAAAGGCCAAACGCCGTTTTTCTCCGCCCGACAGGGTGAACGGATCGCGAAGGGCGAAACGGTCTTTGGAGAGCCCGACCAGGGAATAACATTCTTCCGCAATTTTATCGATATTTTGGAGCGCCAGGTTTTCGGCACCAAAGCGGATTTCTTTTTCGACCGTTTCAAGGAAAAATTGCCGTTCCGGGTGCTGAAAGGAAATAACCAGATCGCCCGGTTTGGGCTTAAAACCTTCGTATTTTGCCGATCCGGATAAAGGCTTCAAAAGTCCGGCCATTATTTGAATCAAGGTGCTCTTGCCGCTACCGGACGGCCCGACAATTCCATAAATCTTATCATTGCCGACAGAAAGACTCAAATTTTGAAACAGAAGGGGATTATCGTGGCTGTCATAGGCAAAGGAAACGGAATCCAGGACAATTGATTTTCCTTTCGAATTTTTTTTCATATCGATGGGACTGCCAATTGGTTCATCTTTAGGAAAATCGCGCTTGCTCCGAATACGATAGGGCAGCGGAATATTGATCCCGGCGGTCCGGCATAAATCATGGTTTTTAAATATGCGGGCCGGAGTATCGTCGGCCAGAATAAGACCATTATGAAAAACAATCAGCCTTTTATAATCCTCCGTCACATATGAATATTGCGTGATGCGGAGAACAGTGAGGTCAGGGCTTTTTTCTATTAGATGATTAAGAGCCTGATTCATCATTTTTTTCCCGGTTTCATCAAGATATGATCCGGGTTCATCGAGAATCAAGATCTTGGGGTCGGCCACCATCACGGCCGCCAGGGCGGTCTTTTGTTTTTCGCCGCCCGACAGCTCGGCGGTCAATCGCCCGCGCAGTTCATAAAGGCCGAAAAAATGCAAAATTTCATCGACGCGGTCTTTCAATTCGGGGTGGCGGACATTCAGATTTTCCAGAGTAAAAGCGACTTCACGTTCGACAGTGGTCGAGACCAATTGATTATCCGGATTCTGAAAAACGAGTCCAACTTTCGATTTCAGGGCGGCATTATTTATCGGATCGGACGGATCGAGACCGTCAATTTTTATTTCGCCCGAAAATGCCTGATGAATGCCATTCAGCAAGAGAGCAAAGGTTGTTTTTCCTGAGCCGTTACAGCCTAAAATGGCGACTTTCTTCCCGGTCGCAATATGGAGATCGATTCCATTTAAAACGACCGCACCATCGGGATAAGCATAGGTAACGTTAGATAGCTTTATCATAAAAAAACCGCCGAGGGATATAATTAATACCGTCGGCGGCCATAATCAAGGAATAATCTTAATCAATGTTTATAACAGACGTCCAGTTCACGCGCCGCTTTAACTTCATCCAGACGACGAACCGGGGTATTATAAGGAGCATGCTTGACGGTCTCCGGATCTTTTTCCGCTTCTTTTGAAATTGCAATCAATGTTGAGGCAAATGACTCGAGCGTTTCCCGGCTTTCGGTTTCGGTCGGCTCAATCATAAAGGCCTCATGAACAATCAAGGGGAAATAAATGGTCGGGGCATGGAAACCGTAATCGAGCAGGCGCTTGGCAATATCCAGGCCTTTAACACCCGACTTTTTTTGCCTATCACAGGAAAGGACAAATTCATGCATACAGATATTATCGTACGGGACCTCGAATTCATCGTGAAGCAAGACTCTCAAATAATTGGCGTTGAGAACGGCATTTTCGGAAACTCTTTTCAAACCTCGGGCGCCGAGACTGCGGATATAGGCATAAGCCCGGACAATATTGGCGAAATTGCCATAGAAGCTGTGCATCCGGCCGATTGTCTTGGGACGGTCATAATCGAGGAAAAGGCGATTATTCTCATCAATTTTGCGAGAAATTACCGGCACGGGAAGAAATGGCGCCAACTTGTCTGTAACGGCGACACCGCCGGCCCCCGGCCCGCCGCCGCCATGCGGGGTGGAAAAGGTCTTGTGCAAATTAAAATGCAGGACATCGAACCCGATTTTCCCCGGCTGTACCACGCCCAATTGAGCATTCAGATTGGCGCCGTCCATATAAAGAAGCGCCCCGGCTTTATGAACCACCTCGGCTACTTTCTCAATATCCGATTCGAATAAACCCAGAGTATTGGGGTTGGTAATCATAAGAGCGGCGGTATCATCATCAATGGCCGCGGCCACCGCCTCCGGGGTGATAATTCCCATTGCATTGGATTTTATCTGCACGGCTTCATAACCGACCATAGTCACCGAAGCAGGATTGGTGCCGTGGGCGGAATCCGGAATAAGGACTTTTTTCCTTAATTTTCCCTTGTCTTTGTGATAAGCCCGAATGATGAGCAAACCGGTGAATTCGCCGTGTGCGCCGGCGACCGGCTGGAGAGAAACGGCGGCGAATCCGGAAATTTCCTTTAGATATTCCTCCAATTCGAGCATTATCTGAAGCGATCCCGATGCCGTTCGGCAGGGCGCCAGCGGATGCTGATTGATAAATCCCGGCAATGAAGCGGCCGCATCATTCAGCTTGGGGTTATACTTCATGGTGCAGGAACCGAGCGGATAAAAGCCTTTATCGATATGATGATTCTTGACCGAAAGAGCGATAAAATGGCGCATCACTTCCCCTTCGGTTGCTTCGGGCAAAGCGGCGTCGTCTCTTCGGCGATGTTTTTCCGGAATCAGATTCAGAATTTCGCTTTCACCGCGACCAGTTTTCGGCAGAGGGGTTCCGACTCGTCCCGGAACCGATTTTTCATAAATCAAAATTTTGTCGTTCATAGATAGAAAATATATTCCTCACTTACCCGTTTCGGCGGGTGTCGGATTTTTTAGACGTTCAATCTGTTTTTGAGCGTAGGCGGTATCTTCACTTGTGGGATAAGCTTTAATAAAAGCTTCGAAAGCTTTAATTGCCCCGGTTGTGTCACCCTTCTGACGCAAAGCGATGGCGGCATAAATTTGGGCTTCGGGAGCGCTCTCGCTCGTCGCGAATTTCTTCAGGACATTATTAAAGATGGCATACGCATCATCGTATTTCTTGTCGCGCATTTTCACATCGCCCATGGCCATCATCGCCTGCAGGCCGAATTTCTGGGCGTTATCTGGGTCGGCGGCCAGAACCTTCTGGAAATATTTTTCCGCATCAGCATACATACCCCGATCGGCATATTTTTGGGCGATAGTTGAATTCAGTTCGATATTGGCGCCGGAGTCGGCTTCTTTTTTAAGGAAATAGTCCAGAGTGTTTACGCCGTTGAGATAATCATCCACGGTCTTGATGAAATCGCCGGCGGGCAGATAACCCGCAATACGATCGATTTCTGTACCGTCGTTATTCATAAGGACAATAGTGGGATAGGCTTTGACCATATATTTGGCGGCTGTTACCGTATCGACTTCGGCATTCAATTTGGTGAAAACAATATTCTGCGAAAGGGCGATGACGGCCGAATCGACATAAGTTTCAGTATCAAGTTTTTTGCACCAGGTGCACCAGTCGGTATAGAAATCGATAAGAATTTTCTGATTTTTCTCCTGAGCCAATTTTAGGGCACCATCATAGGTGGTGGTAAAATCAATTTTGGTTGGAGCCGCCGGCGGGGCTTCTTTTTTGCCACAGCCGGATATGGCAATCAGGGCAACCAGAATGGCCGCCAAAATGGCAATCATCGGAAAAATTCTCTGCTTTCTCATGTTTAACTCCGTTTTTAAAGAATTCCTTTAAATTATCGAATATGTTATGGCCCGGCTATCGGCGCGATAAGATCGGGTCGGATGCCAGCTCTTTGAGAGACTCCGTCAAACGGGCGATTTCATCATCGGTGCGCTTTTCGGTCGCTGTCAGAAGCAGTGCATTATCCATACCCGGATAGAATCGACCCAGGTCAATCCCGGGCAGAATATTATATCGATCAATCATCGTTTCAATCAATTGCTTGGCGGGAACGGGGGTCTTAATAGTCACTTCTCTGACAAAACTTCCCTCAAAGTAACGGCGGAAACCGGGAATTTTTAAAATCGCCTCGGCGGCGCGATAAGTCTTCTCCATCGAAAGCAGGGCCACTTTTTTCAGCCCTTGCCGACCGAGAAGCGAAAGATAAACGGCGGCCGTGGTGGCGCAAAGCGCCTGGTTGGTGCAAATATTGGATGTCGCTTTTTCCCGGCGAATATGTTGTTCCCGCGTCTGAAGGGTAAGAACAAAACCGGGTTTGCCCTCGGCGTCTATCGTGCGGGCGACCAATCGTCCGGGAATCGAACGAATCAGTTCCCTTTTAACGGCAAAAAAGCCAAGAAGCGGTCCGCCAAAACTAAGAGGGATGCCGAGCGGCTGTCCTTCTCCTATCGCTATATCCGCGCCGTACTCAGAAGGAGTTTTGAGAACGGCGGCGGCTATCGGATCAACGGCCATAATAACGAGTCCGCCCACTTTATGGATTGTATCCGCGACAGGTCCAGGGTCTTCAATCAGTCCAAAGAAATTGGGCTGCGCCAAAATTATGCCGGCGGTTTTGTCATCGTTCAGAGATTTGACGGCATCGAAATCGGTAAGACCGTCCACAGCCGGAATATTGATTACCTCAATGTCCAGACCGGAGAGATAGGTTCTGATAACATCGCGATAAAGCGGGCTGACAGTCTCCGAAACCAATATTTTATTGTGCCTCGTATGCGCCAATGCCAGAGAAGCAGCTTCCGCCGCCGCCGTGGCGCCGTCATACATTGAAGCATTGGCCACATCCATACCGGTCAAGCGGCAGATATGGGTCTGAAATTCATATATAACCTGGAGAGTCCCCTGCGAAACTTCGGCCTGATATGGCGTATATGCCGTCATGAATTCGGGACGACTTATTATGGTATTAACGGCAGACGGAATAAAATGATCATAAACACCGCCGCCGGCAAATATCACCAGATCGGTCTTATTCCTTTTGGAAATGGCCGTCATCTCCTGTAAAAGCTCGACCTCGGTTAAAGGTTCGGGAAGATTCAAAAGAGATTTGAGACGGATTTTTTCCGGGACAGGCGAAAATAATTCTTCAATTGAGCCGAGTCCGATCTTCTCCAGCATAAGCCTGCGATCATCGTCGGTATTGGGAATGTATGGCATATTTAAAAATTTGATTCCTATCCAACAAGTTTGCTGTATTCAGAGGCGGGCAGGAGTCTGTCCCATTCGCCCGGATCGTTGATTCTCACCTTAACCATCCAGCCCTGGCCGTATGGGTCGCGATTGACCAGCATTGGATCGGTTTCCAATTCTTTGTTGATCTCGGCCACCTCGCCCGACATCGGGGCAAAGAGCTCGGAAACGGCTTTGACGGCCTCGATGGTTCCGAAGGGCTGTAAAGCCTTGACCTTAATCCCTACCGCGGGGAGCTCAACAAATACCACATCGCCCAGTTCTCCTTGAGCGTATTCGGTAATGCCGAAAGTGGCGATATCTTCATCGAGAGCCACCCATTCATGCTCGCTGGTATATTTTAATTTATCAGGAATAATCAAAAAACACCTCCGATGTTATTTCTCATTATCCACAGTCTTGGTTTTTGCGGTTTGTTCTTCTTTGTTGCTTTCGTTCATTTTTTGAATGAAAGAAGTATCAAAATTGCCATTGATAAAATCCGGATGGCTGAAAATTTTGCGATGGAAGTCGATGGTTGTCGGAATACCTTCGATTATAAACTCCTCGAGGGCATATTTCATTTTTTCAATCGCCTGCCGCCGGGTTTGGGCCCGGACAATCAATTTGGCGATCATTGAATCATAAAAAGGCGGAATTATATATTTGGCGTAGGCGGCGGTATCCACTCTGATACCGTGACCACCGGGAACGTGAAATGATGTAATCTCGCCGGGAGCGGGGCGGAAATCTTTATCGGGGTCTTCGGCATTGATCCGGCATTCTATGGCATGCCATTTCAAAATGACATCTTCCTGCCGATAACGCAATTTTTCCCCCGCCGCAACCCGAATCTGTTCTTTGACCAAATCAATGTCAGTAGCCTCTTCGGTAATCGGGTGCTCCACCTGGATACGGGTATTCATTTCCATAAAATAGAAATTCCCCTCGCCATCAACCAGGAATTCAACCGTCCCGGCGCCCAGGTAATGTATCGTAGACGCACCCAAGACTGCGGTGCGACCCATTATGGCCCGGAGTTCCGGGGTGATGATGGGTGACGGGCATTCTTCCACCAATTTCTGATGGCGCCTCTGGATGGAACAATCCCGTTCGCCGAAATGGATGATATTCCCGAAAGAGTCACCCATTAATTGGATTTCGACATGATGAGGATTGACTATCACTTTCTCGATATAGACATCAGGATTTTTGAAAGCCACTTCGGCCTCGGCCCGCGCCATAGCAAAATTAGTCTCAATTTCACTTTCATCGCGGCACATCCGCATGCCTCGTCCGCCTCCCCCCGCCACCGCTTTAATCATCACGGGATAGCCGATTTCGGCGGCGATCGAATGGGCCTCTTCAACATCCTTGACTATGCCATCGGAGCCAGGAATAACCGGAATACCCGCCCGCCTCATCATTTGCTTGGCCACTCCTTTGTCGCCCATTTTTCGAATCATATCCGGCTTGGGGCCGATAAAAGTGATACCGCAGGATTCGACTATTTCGGCAAACTCAGCGTTCTCCGCCAAAAACCCATAGCCGGGATGGATGGCATCGGCATTAGTGACTTCAGCCGCCGAAATGATTCTTTTGGCATCAAGATAACTTGACGCCGAAGGAGCCGGGCCGATACAAACATCCTCATCGGCGAACCGGACATGAAGAGACGCCCGATCGGCCTCGCTATAAACGGCCACGGTTTTTATGCCTAATTCGCGGCAGGCGCGAATAACCCGGAGCGCAATCTCGCCCCGGTTGGCAATCAGTATTTTTCTAAACAATGCTTACCTTCTTACACCAAAAGTTAAAATCTATGCACGTCGGGTTCTTCGGCGGCTGCTTCACCCGATTGCCACCGCTCCGATGCGCCGGTAATGCCTTTCACTCGCAAATCGAAATCGTCCGGGTTCGTGCACTGATTCATCGCTTCCTCGAACGAAATCATCCCGATCTTATACAGCTGCATAATGGATTGGTCAAAAGTCACCATACCATATTGGGTTCCCTGTTCGATCAGATCGGGAATACTCGATGTCTTGTCTTGGTTGATAATATAATCTCTTATCGCCCCGGTTGCGACCAAAATCTCCAGCGCCGGCACCCGCCCCGGCATATCGGATCTGGTTAAAAGCCTTTGACAAACAATCGCTTTAAGAGTTCCCGCCAGCAACAGACGAATTTGTTGATGCTGATGAGGCGGGAAAAATGAGATAATTCGCGATAAGGTTTCAACGGCATTCAGAGTATGCAGAGTAGTTAAAACCAGATGGCCGGTATCAGCGGCAGTCAAGGCAATCGACATGGTATCCAAATCTCGAATTTCACCCAGAAGAATGATATCGGGATCCTGGCGAAAGGCGTGGCGCAGG
>CALMKK010000306.1 GCA_937867135.1 uncultured candidate division Zixibacteria bacterium | reverse complement strand
TATCTTTCATCTGGTTCGCCATGTATTGATGCTGGTGACCCCGCCTTTACCGTACCTGAGGAGGGAGGTTTGCGAATTGATATTGGCGCTCTGGAATATACCGGAATAATATTAAGATTCTCTTTGTCTTATCCAAACAATAACTCTGAGTTGATAACTTATACTCCAACTTTCTATTGGAATCCATTGCCTGATACCACAGCTCTGGGGACCTTTAATTATGAGCTATATATTGATAGCTTGCCTGATTTCGAGACGGCCAATCTATTTGGCCCACTCGAGGACTCCTTTTTTACCTTGCCATCACCATTACCTTCTTCCGGCAATTATTGGTGGAAAATTAGAGCATATAATGATTCTATATTTTTCTGGTGTAATAGCGTATTTAAATATTGGGTCGATTATTTTCCAGTTCAACCAAATCCTATTTTGCCGATAAATGGTGAAGAATTATCTCCCGATGGCTGGCTGATATGGACAGAGTCCTATGACAAAGACCAAAACGATACTGTTACTTATTCAATAGAAATAGATGACAACAATGATTTCACGTCACCAGAGATAATACAATTAGGGCTTATCGACTTCCCACAGCCTCCTGGATTATTGAAGGTACCGAGTGCTGTAGTCGGCGTCCAATTGGATAGCCTAAATGACTATTCAGCATTAAGGGATGATTCGATATATTATTGGAGGATAAAAGCGATTGATAAATTCAGTGGGCAAAGTGAATTCAGTGACGGGACCGCATACTTCTTTTTCAATAAGACAAATACAATGCCATCGCCTCCTGGTTCCGGATTTTCTCCGAGTCACGAACAAATAGCCATAAGTTTATTGCCAACAATAAGTTGGTATCCTGGCGATGATCCAGATTTGAGTGATAATAGTGCTGTACTTCATTATAATATTAGACTGGATGATGATGGTGAATTAAATGCAGATTATAAGTACCAGTATTCTACACTTCCCGGAATCCTTTCAATAACGATAAGCGATAGTCTAAATGATGAAACTAAATGGTATTATTCTTTACAAGCTATTGATGACGGAGAACTTGCTTCAAATTGGTCAACTATTCAATGCTTCTGGACGAATAGTCACAATGACACGCCTTCTGTATTCCAAGTTATGTCCCCCGGAAATATTACAGTTTTTAATATGAAACCCACGCTTGTTTGGGATTCGTCACGAGATTCAGATCCATTTGACTCAGTAAATTACACGCTATATATCGCGATCGATAGTAATTTCAATTTTGTGCATGAAATCGCAGAAATTCCTAAGCCCTCTTTCATAATTGTGGATAGTCTCTCTTTTGCAATAGAGTACTGGTGGAAAGTAAAGGCGATCGACAAAACAAATCTCTCCAGATTTTCGTCTAACACGCATAGTTTCAAGACCTGGAAACTGGGCGATGCGGACGGTGATTGGAATGTCAACATCCTCGATGTTTCGTTTTTGATAAACTACCTGTACAAAGGTGGAACAGCTCCCTCGCCCCGATATGTGGGAGATGCTAATGGGAATTGTGCCGTGAATATTTTAGATGCATCCTATTTGATTAATTTTCTATACAAGGGTGGGCTAGCGCCGGAAATTGGGTGTTAATAAGATTATTCTGGAGGCAGAAATATGAGACAATGGTCAATAATTGCATATTTGGTTCTAATGCTATTGTCAGCATCAAATTCATTTGCTGAAGATTGTGGAGATGTAAATAATTCCGGCACCTTAAATATTTTAGATGTCTCTTACATTATAAATTTTCTATATAAGGACGGACCGTCACCAATATGTTGGAAAAAGCCGATATTATCAACGGTAGAGGTTACAGAAATATCACCAACCGCGGCTATGTGTGGCGGAATTATTTCTTCTGACGGCGGTTCAACTATAACTGTTCGGGGAGTTTGTTGGAGTACAAATGCGGAGCCTACATTATCTGATAATAAGACGATGGATGGAGAAGGAGCTGGGAGCTTCATAAGTTCCATTACCGGCTTGACCGAAAATGCCAAATATTATGTACGGGCCTATGCTATAAATAGTGTAGATACAGGTTATGGAAGTACAATGGTATTTACGGCAAAAATGGCAGAGGTAACCGATATCGATGGTAATGTTTATCAAACCTTGGTAATTGGCAGTCAAGTATGGATGGCAGAAAATCTAAAAGTAACACACTACCAAAATGGGGATCCCATACCAAATATCATCGATGGTTCCTCATGGGCGGGTTTGACCTATGGCGCTTATTGCGAATATAACAATGACACATTAAATTTCCCTATATATGGACGCCTTTATAATTGGTATGCGGCAACTGACGGAAGGAATATTGCGCCGGCAGGCTGGCATGTACCTAGCGATGCAGAATGGCAGACTTTGATAGACTACCTTGGCGGTGATGGGACTGCTGGAGGGAAAATGAAAGCAGCGGGAATAGACCATTGGAATAGTCCCAATACAGGCGCAACTGATGAAAGTGGATTTACGGCTCTTCCAAGCGGCTATCGCGCCTTTGATGGGAGTTTTGGTGATATTGGAAATTACGCAACATTCTGGAGTGGCAGCGGCAGTGATTCATGGGCCCGATATTTGGGTTACAATTATTCGCAGATAAATCGCTATCTCGAAGGGAAACATGACGGCTACTCTATTCGGTGTGTCAAGGATTGAGTTGAATATTTGGCAGTAAAGCAGGGGGAGCCTTAATGGGGATTTAAGGGGATGGCCGCGAGGCTCTCCCTTTTTTATGTCCTCACTGACAGGATCTGACAATGAAGAGGGACTTGGGGCCGGTTTGCGGCGGTCTTTAAGGCAGAATGGGGTATAGTCCGCTTGCCAAATAGGGGATTGCCCGGCGCCACCGACGCGGTTTTGCCGGATATATAAATGCCAATTGCGCCATTAATCAATCAAACGTATCATATTTGGATGACTATTGTAAGGGGACCCAGCATCTGAAATCAGTTATCATTGAGAAAGATTGAAGATTAAACCCTTGACTTGGATACCCTCCCAAGAAGTGGTTTAAGAAGGGTCGGGCGACCGGCCCTTCTTTATCTAAAATGGGGTAGACCCGGCCACTATGGCTAGAATTCTGGGTCATAGGGATTTGGAAACCACAATGATCTACACTCATCTGACTCAGGAGCATTTGAAGAGAAGTATTGAGAAGGTGGGGATTTGAAATGCTTTTTTTTGAAAGGCGCCTTACCATTTTTGCTATGACGTCATTACGAAAATACAATCAATTAAACCATTATGGTCTGAGCACATCACATGCAGTGGCATTTAAAGTAATCTATCGAGATCGTGAGGCTTGAGATTCTTGTAGTTCCGGCTCACTTGAGTGACCTTGATGAAAAATCGTGCCAGACGCAAAATGAAATACGCTCGAGCGGTTTTGGGACGCGGAATTCATCTATGTACTGCTGATGTAGTATCTGAGTCGACAGAATCCCTATGAGAGACATATTGTCTTTGAATGACAAGTGGGCGTGCGATAGTTTGGTACATTTCTCGCGAAGTTTAGTCACCATCGCCGGATTAAATATTCCAGTTTGAATGAGGTTTTCTTCGGATAATCGCTCTTGGATATATTCTGGAGAATTGGGAGCAAAAAAGCAATTGGAATCGGGAGCCATATATGGTTGTTTGACTCGATCCAGAATATTTCGGGGTAGTTCCTTTGTCATCGCCTTTTTGAGAATGAATTTTTCTTTCAGCCCCAAGATCTTAAGACCGGGCGGAATGGTGGCGGCAAATTCGACCACACGGTGATCCAAAAAGGGATAACGTCCTTCTACCGAATTGGCGGCGCAGACCCGATCGCCCTGCGAGGAGAGAAGATAGCCCGCCAGCAGAGAGCGAGCTTCCAGAAATTGGGCTCGTGCCAAGATATGCCAATGGGAAAAACCGGATGGCAGATTCCGACCAAAAGCGCCCAGAGAGTCATATGACCCTATTCGGTTTTGCACCTCTTCTGTAAAATAACCCTTAACTCGAGTTGTCGTCGAAATACGCGGGATATGCGAATAATAGTACAAATCGGTATTTGACAGACCCGTTTTGTAAAAGGTCTCCAGATAGAATTTGGCACGTCCTGGAGTCAATGGCAGAGTGGGGTAGAGTCGCTTCAATAATGAAGGGCGCCAAGTGGAATCTGGATTACGCGACCAGAATTTTCTTATAAGAGCTTCCTTAAAAAGGTCATAGCCGCCGAAAATTTCATCAGAACCCTCTCCGGTTAGGACAACTTTAAAGTTGCTTTGCCGGACCAGGCGAGAGAGTAAATACAACGGCGTGGGAGCAGTGCGCACAATGGAACGTTCGGTATGCCAGATGACTTTAGGAAAATTATCAGCGATATCATGATAGCCACATTGAATCTGATGGTGATTGGTGCCAAGATATTGGGCCATCTGGTTTTGATAGCCGGATTCATCATAGGCCTTGTCGTGAAACGCTATGGAAAAGGTCTCAACCGGGGTATCCGTGAAATACCTTATGAGAGCAGTTATGGCCGAGGAGTCCAGGCCACCGGATAGATATGCACCGACTGGAACATCTGCTCGAAGCTGGAACCGGACAGCGTCAATCAGCAAAGCATGAAGCTCCTCCGCCCACGATTCGCTTTTTCTGGTATAGTCGTAGGATTCGGGGAACTCCACAGTCCAATAGCGGCCGGTCTGAATTTTTCCTTTTTTAACCTCGAGATAAGACCCGGCTTCAAGTTCATTAATGCCTTCAAAAGCCGTCCGAGGCGGAGCAGTTGTCCACCAGGTGAAAATTTCATCGAGACCCAAGAGATCTATACGGCGGGGAATTTTCTTATCGCAGAAAATGGATTTTATTTCCGAAGCAAAATATAGCCTATCCTCACAGACCGTATAAAATAACGGCCGTATGCCCATTTGATCGAGGGCCATGAAAATGGTCTGCTTGCTTTTATCATAAATGGCAAAGGCAAATTGCCCATTAAAACGCTTCAGACAGTCTTTGCCGAATTGCTCATAGGCGTGGATAATTACCTCGGTATCGGATTGGGTGCGAAAGCGATGACCGAGCTGTTCAAGCATAGGGCGCAATTCCTTATAATTGAAGATTTCTCCGTTAAATGTTACCCAGATGGTACTATTTTCATTGCAAAGAGGTTGCGAGCCTGAGGACAAATCAATAATAGACAATCGGGCCTGCCCCAAGGCACATCTGTCATCAAAATAAGCTCCAAATTCATCGGGGCCGCGGTGCCGCAATATTGCCACCATTTGGGTCAAGAGGTTGCAGTCGGGCGGTTTTTTTTCAACCAACTGATAGTATCCAGCAATTCCGCACATTTTAGGAAGTCTCTTTCAAATAATTTTCTTCCCTATTCTCATTACATGGGAATCGGCACAATTCGAATATTTTGCAATATTCATAATCAGACAGCATTACCCTTTGCCATGGCAAATAATTCTATGAGGACTAAAGTAAAATCAAACAATGTCAAATGTCGATATCGACTTGCATAGTAAATGTATCCGCCAGAATGTTATTATTATATAATTCATATCCGCCTATCAGGGCGACATTAGGCGCAAATTTCCAAGAAACCCCAAAATTGAGAGAGCCATAGGCGCTCTTGGTGCCCATATAATCAACACTAATCCACAATCTGTCCGAAATCTCGGAAATTGTCCTTTCCCAGGCGGTCATGATTCCGCTATTATCCTTATTGCCTTTATCGTCAAGGAGTAGTCTCTCATTGCCCGTAAAATAGCCGAACGAGAACCGGCCAAGGAATGTCCGATCGATTTTCAGGGATTTGGCCATCTTCCCATAAATTACATTGAAATCAGTCCAGTTTCTTTTGGTGCCTATATCCAAAATTCCAGCCGCCACCGCTGGGAATAATTTGCCATAAGTATTTTCCGGAATTCCCAATTTGAAATTTATGTATAACGGATAATTATCAACTATCCCCAGACCGGATTTATGGTCGAAGCCAATCTCAGCATTTAATTTTTTAAAGGGTAAAATCCCGACAGTCAAACCAATATTGGTCACCGTTGGGACACGATTGCCGGCCGCATCATTTTGGAATGGGAGATATATATCGCAGGTAATATGCCAGACTCTGAAAGCTTGAATATCAGTCGATGGCGCCCAAATATGAGTTGTCCCGGTGGCCCAGACCGGCTCAATCGTCAGAAAAAAGGCGATTGAAGCCAATGTCACTATTAACTTAATCACAACCTTCTTCACAATTTATTCCTCCAATCTAACTCCTCTATAAAGAAATATAATCGCATGTTCCGGATGATTTATGAGCCGCTCCAAAGGGGAGCGGCTCAAAGGCAGAGAGGGATTATCAAAATCTCATCCGGAGCAAATTAACCTGGTTTACATCTGCTGGTAAGCCGTCTCGCCATGCAATGAGGCATCCAGTCCTTGCTCTTCCTCGCCTTCGGTCGTCCTGACCCGCGTAATCATATTAATCAGGCGCAACATTATGTAGGTAAAAGCAAAGGCATAAATAGAAGAACCCACGACTGTCAATATTTGAATCAAGAAGAAACCGGCATTGCCATTGAAGAGGCCGTCGGCTCCCGCGGCATTAACCGCTTTGCTGGCCATTAGACCGAGGAGAATTATTCCCAGAGCGCCACCGACACCATGCACTCCCCAAACATCAAGGGCATCATCCCATTTCAATCTATTTTTCAGACTGACTGCAAAATAGCAGACGGTACCCGCAACTATGCCGATAATAGCCGCACTGGATGGTGTAACATAGCCGGCGCAGGGAGTGATAGTCGCCAATCCAGCCACGGCGCCAGTCAGAAGTCCAAGGAACTTTGGTTTTCGCTCAAATATCCAGGCCAATAGCATCCAAACCGGCCCCGCGAAGGAGGCGGCGATATCAGTATTGAGGAAGGCCAAACCTGTGACCGCATCCACTTTCAATTCGCTGCCGGCATTGAAGCCATACCAGCCAAACCACAACAGACCGGTACCTAAGGCCACCAAAGGGATACTGTGAGGGATGCTGTCGCCTACGCGCCGCCTTCCAACATAAAGAACCGATGCCAGAGCGGCCATCCCGGCAATGTTATGAACCACTATACCGCCGGCAAAATCAAGAACTCCCAGTTTTGCCAGAAGGCCATTGCCCCAAACCATGTGGACAAAGGGGAAGTAAACAAAAGTCAACCAACTGATTAAAAAGAGTAAATACGCTCCGAAACGAACACGATTCGAAAATGCCCCTGTGATAAGCGCCGGAGTGATAATTGCAAACATCATTTGATAAGCCATAAAGACAAATTCGGGGATATGCCCGGTGCCATAGGGCGAAGGTGTCATCAGGGTGACACCGATCATAAAGGCTTTATCAAAATTTCCGATTAAGCCACCTTCACCGCCACTGAAACAAAGCGAATAACCATAAGCATACCATATAATAGTGGTGACACCCATCGAGACAAAACTCTGGATCATAATGGTAAGAACATTTTTTCGTCCTACCAATCCACCATAGAAAAAGGCCAGCCCCGGGGTCATTAGCATAACCAGACTGGTTGCTACCAACTTAAAACCAGTATTACCTGTATCAAACATTCGGACTCTCCTAAGGCCGGAATGGCCTTTTATGAATATTTTCTTATTGTGAAAAAGATAACAAACAATGTCGAGTGGGGATATAAGGGGAATCCTTATATTGTACTTCGAAATCCCTTATAAGCCCAGTAGAATAATGATAGGTGAAGACCGAATATTTAAAGATGAAACGATTAAGAGGAGTCAGCTTATTCCAGCGATGTCAAGCCTTCGCGAATAGCATATTTGGTAAGTTCCGCAATGCTATGAATGTCAAGTTTATCCATTATTTGTTTGCGATGGGTCTCAATTGTTTTGACACTGACATTCAGGGAGGACGCTGTTTCCTTGGTGGTTTTGCCTTCGGCCAGCATCTGCAAGACTTCACGTTCCCGGGCGCTTAGAATTGAAAATGACGATTGGGGTGCATTTTTGGCAGCAGCAATATATTCCTTGATCACAGACTCATTGATCCTGGGGGAAAGATATATGCCATTTTCCGAAATTATACGGATTGCTGTTATAAGTTCCTCAAAGGCCGAATCTTTCAATAAATACCCGACTGCACCGGCTTTTAGCGATTCGGTCACGTAGCGTCGATCGGAATGCATAGAAAGCATCAGTATTTTCAGCGAATCAAATTGAGTTAGTATTTTGCGGGTCGTCTCAATACCATTAAGGCCGGGCATGGATATATCCATTAGAATAATATCAGGACGTAGCCTGATTGCGGCCGTGAATGTATCGGAGCCATCCTTTGTCTCACCGACTATATTAATATTTTTTTGCTTCTCCAGAAGGGTGCGGAGGCCATCCCGGAATAAGCGATGATCGTCGGCAATCAAGACTTTAATCATGCTCGTAAGTCCTGACTTCCAGTGGCTGCCTGAATTTTTATTTTGGCTCCTTTGCCGGGTGCGGATATAATCTCGGTCGATCCTCCCAAAAGTCGAAATCGTTCTTTGATATTAAACAGGCCGAATTTGGCATCATTTTCATATTCCTTCTCCACTATATCAACGCCAAAACCACAGCCGTCATCTTCGACTTCAGCTTGTATGATGCTGCCGTCTCGACCAAGCCGGACATTCACATGTTTGGCGGTGGCATGCTTTGCGATATTGACCAGCAATTCTTGAATTGATTTAAAAAATAGTATTTCCAGCCGATTACTAAATCTTCCTATATCCTTTGACCCAACCATCATAATATCGATTTTGTGTTTTTTTCTAAATCTGTCTACAAGGCCCTCGACGGCGGCGGTCAATCCCAGCTCATACAATGACGGCGGACTTATTTCGAAGGTAAGATTACGGGTGTACTGAATGGTCTGATCTAAAAGATTACTTATTTCATCAATCTTATCCTCAAATCCGCAAAAAATGGCATTACCTCGGAAAAGGCCAATATCCATTTTTATAATTGCCAAGGCTTGTCCGATATGGTCATGGAGGTCTTCGGCGATGGCCCGCCGCTCCCGGGCTTCAGCCAAAGACAGTTCTGATGCAAGGCGCCGAAGTTGTTTCTGATAGTTCTCAATTCTGAGCTCGGCTTTCTTATATTCGGCAATCTGTTCCTGAAGTGCCTGGTTGGCCTTTTCCAGTGCCCGGGTTCGGGCTTTAACCTGATTTTCAAGATCATCGTGGGCCTTCTGAAGAGCATCATCGGCAAGCTTGTGCTGGAGATAAGAGCGCATCATTTCGGCCAGTGAATCAATAAGATCCCGTTCTTCCTTCAAAAAAGGACCTTCGAAAGCCGCCGGGCATAGTTTGTGATAGACAATCTGAATCAAGCCTTGCGCTCCGCCGCGGGTACTAAACGATGCTTCCTGTTTCCATTCGGAATCTTTGAATCCGGGAGTGGCGACCTCCCATCTGCCCAATCGAATTTTGGCCGAGGTAATTCCGGGATATTGCCAGGCTGGAGGCAATAATGAAACGACTTCTTCCAGCACCGATTCCACAGGACGGGTTTCGTCTTGAATAATTCGGGCGGTTTTATGCAGGGCGGTCAGTTCCTTGACCCGCTCGCGAAGATTATGTAACGCGTCATCAGCCATCAGTCATTTCTTCAATTAAAGCGCCGACAATAAATTCATTCGCCTCTTTCATTTGAATAACATAATGAAAGGTGACATTATTTTCAAGCATTCCCATTTACATATTTGGGTTGTCAGAAAAAGATAAAAATCAATTGAAAGGCTTATCGTTACATAAACTGACTGCCCTTTCAGACAATCACTTTGACTTTCTGCGCCGCCGCTAACCAGAATGGTGTTTGTAATAACAATTCCCCGCCAGGTGCAATTTTCGATTAGGTAGTTCCCTGCAAAAATGACTC
>CALMKK010000305.1 GCA_937867135.1 uncultured candidate division Zixibacteria bacterium | reverse complement strand
CCGTGGAGAATTCCCTTCAACACCGCCTTTTCGTCCAGAATAATCCTGACATCACAGTTCCGCATCAGGAAACGCTCGGCATCTTTAAGATATATTATTTCCGAAAGCCAATGAAAATATAATTTATCGAGGGATTCCGCTTCAAGGGCGATCGGGATATGCCGTTCCCCTCCGAGCCCTTCTATATCGACCATTATAGAGGTCAACCCCAGAGCCGAATCGGAAAACAATTCGACCAGGTCCTTGCCGCTTGCCGTCATCCCGATATCGGCGCTGGTATGAGCATCGGTCAATTTATAAGGCATAATCCCCAAATAAAAAGAGCCGCTCTTGCGAAGCGGCTTCTTTCAAAAAAAATTATTACTACTCGGCTTTTATAATACATTCAACCGGGCAAACCGCCACGCAATGCTGGCCCCCCTCCTGATCCACACATTCATTGCAGGTATCAGGATTAATCACGTAAATATCCCCTTCGGAAATCGAGGATGTGGGACATTCCGGAAGACAAAGCCCGCAGGCGGTGCATTCATCGGTAATCTTCATTGCCATATCTATAAACCTCCAATAGTTATACGTTTTCAATCAATCATTAGCGGAGAATATAGACATTTTTTCATTGTTGTAAAGAAAAATTTCCATATCCCGGGATTTTTGCGGATATACCTGTACCGATTGGCAGAGATTTATTTCAAAAAAACCGCTTTTCTGATAAACTCGCAATTGTCTATCTGAATACGGAAAAAGTATAAGCCGGTGGCCGCCGTTCGTCCCTTTTGATCCGTTCCCTTCCAGACTATATTTTGCCCTTTTTCCAAAGTCAGATTGCCTGAATATATTTCCCGACCCAGAATATCATAAACCGCATATTGTACCGCTTTCCGACCCGGCCCATCAACAGCCATATTCACCTGCGAATTGAACGGATTAGGATATGGCTCGCCGATTTTATATGCTGTCGGAAAATGCCGGTCATTATCGTCTCTGATATTCAATGGCTTATCCTCTGTCAAGACTATGTGATATATCATCGCCTGATAATTCTCCGATTCGATTATCAGATCAGTCGTGAGAACGCTATCAATTGCCGGTAATTCCACTAACTCAAAGAGTACAGTTGCTTCCTCACCCGGAGATAACGCCACCGAATCAGGGCTTATTTGCACCAGGTTGCGGTCATATTTTAGATGACAAATACCGGAAGTGAAATTGTCATTCCTGATTTTGAATGAATATTGATTCTCTTCATTGCGTCTTAATTTCCCTCTGAAAAACGCTGGTTGAAGCACAATTTGCGGTCTTTTGCCGGAATCAATATAAACACTATCGGAATGACTCTCCTCACCCTTTTCCAGGGCGGCAACGCGCAGATACCCCTTTTCTGAAATTTGGATATGCCCGTAAAGCGAATCGGCGTCGATACTATCGAGCAAAATAATCGGCGATGAAATCTCATTCTCGGAATTGAAAATCACGCTAAACCGGACGTCTGATCCTTGTTCCTCTTCGTATATATTTCCGGGATGGTCGGTCCATTCCAAAACCTGCATGCCGACCAGATATTGCTCCAATGTTCCCTGAACCACAAAATTCGGCTCATACGGGGAGCAGACATATTGTAAGAAAGTATAATGCTCCCGGCTGATTCCGGCCGCCGGGGCCGCCGGAAATCCGGCCAGCCATTGCAGAGAAAGCCAGACCGAATATAAGTCATATACGGGAGCCCCGGCCTCCGCCATTATCACCTGTCCCCCCAAAATAGATTGCGAATCAAGCGCCACCGTATCGCTCCAAATGATTTGCGAGAAATCGGAAGACATTGTCCGCTGTAACATCAAAGCCAGCGGCGTGAATTGATCGCCGTCGTACTCCGGGAACGGGTCCTCATTCATTATCACCAAACCCGCTTTTTTAATCATCGTCGGCGGACGGATCTCAAAATTGGAAAAAATTGAATATTCCCTATCCTGCGTTCCCGGTACTCTACTGTCGTCGGGATTTATGTCCAGAACTCCAAGGTTAGATTGATGAAAGCCGGGATAAAACCAAAATACTTCATAGCCACCCTGAGCCGAAGCATAAACGATGGGACCCATTGGCCTTTCGATGGAATGGGCAATTGAACACCATGGCCCCAAGATGCCCGCGAGAAAAAGAAGACTTAAATGAATGACTGAACTGTAATTCATTACCCGCCCAAAATTGCCTTATTTTTCAATTTAATTAAAATCCGAGATTTTTCAAGGGAAAAATAAAAAAAGGCGGCTTCCGGAATCGAACCGGAGAATAGAGGTTTTGCAGACCTCCGCCTTACCGCTTGGCTAAGCCGCCATAAAAAAAGCGGGAAACGAGACTCGAACTCGCGACAGCCACCTTGGCAAGGTGGTGCTCTACCAACTGAGCTATTCCCGCCTGTAAACTATGAATATATATACGAAAAAAACTTTGTCAACTTCTTTGCCGTTCCGGCACTTAATTATTTATCCGCAACGGCCTGATATAATTCGGAATATCGGGCGGCCGATTTTGTCCATGAAAAATCCTGCTCCATCCCGGCCTTGGCGATTTTATACCATACCCGTTTCTTGCGAAAAACCTCCGCCGCTCTCATAATGGCGCTCAAGAGGGCCTTCGGCGTATATTCCTCGAAAACGAAACCGGTTCCTTTATGAGTTGCTTCGTCAAAATCCTCCACGGTGTCGGCCAATCCCCCGGTCCGGCGAACCAGCGGGACAGTCCCGTACCGCAAGCTGTACATCTGATTCAGACCGCACGGTTCATATCGCGACGGCATCAGAAAAATATCGGCCCCGGCTTCTATAAGATGGGCCAGAGCATTGTCAAATTCCAGGTATGGTTTGAATTTATCCGGATATTTCTCCCGCATTTTTTCGAAGAAACCATGATATTCCTTATCCCCGGTTCCCAGTAAAATAAACTGCAGATCGATCGCCATCATTTTGTCCATAATCTCAACGATCAGATCAAAACCTTTCTGATTATCGAGGCGCGAGATCATTCCAAAAAGCGGCGAATCCACTCTGACCGGCATTCCGGCTCTATGCAATAGGGCCAATTTGTTGCTTTTCTTTCCGGAAAGATTGGCCGGAAAGTAGTGATGTGGAATCAATTTATCGATCCGGGGCGACCAGGTAGTATAATCCGCGCCATTCAGAATTCCGGTCACTTTAGCCGCTCTATCCCGCAAAACCCCTTCCAGGCCCATTCCGTAATCGCTGGTGCTTTGAATCTCTTTGGCGTAGGTTGGAGATACGGTGGTGATATGATCGGCAAAATATAGGGCGGATTTCAGAAAATTGACCTTGCCCCAATATTCAAACGGCCCGGTCGGATTAAAAAACGACTCCGCCAGCCCTATTTTTTCATAAACTTCGGCCGGAAACTGACCTTGAAAAGCCAGATTATGAATGGTAAAGATCGCTTTGGCCCCGCCCAGAACCGGGTCGTCTTTGAATATTGTTTTCAGATAAGCCGGAATAAGAGCGCTCTGCCAATCATTACAATGAATAATATCGGGTTTCCATCCCAGCCGTTTTTGGACTTCCAGCGCCGCCCGGCTGAAAAATATAAAACGCTCGTCGTTATCCGTATAATCCAGCCCGGTCTCCGGATCGAGATATAACGAATCACGGTCAAAAAAGCGGTTATTGCCTATCAGCAGCACTTCAAATGGTAATTTATTCTCTTTAATTCGATATATCTCACCCCGAAATTCCCCTTTTCCTACCGGGCATACAATTGACAATTCCGGGTCAAGGCGGCCCTCTTTTATTCGGCGATATTTCGGCATAATCAATTTGACATTATGTCCCATCATTGCCAGCGTCCTGGGAAGAATGCCGGAGACATCGGCCAACCCGCCGGTTTTGGCATACGGAACCGCTTCGGGCGTGATAAATGCGATATTTAGATTTCTCATAGAATCAATGAGGAACACGAGCGTCGAATAATTTTTCAGCTTGCGAGGTGTCAATTTCTCTCATAAAAGCGGCCGCATCCTCGGGTCGGGTCGGATTTATATAGAATCCGGAACCCCATTCAAAACCGGCAACCTTCGTTAATTTAGGGATTATCTCGATATGCCAATGATAAACCTCATCGAATTCATCCCCAACCGGCGAAGAGTGAATAATAAAATTAAAGGGCGGATTATTTAAGGCGATTCTTATTCGATTCAATGTATCCTTAAGGGCCCCTGCCAAATATACATAAACATCATTGGCGAGGTCGGTCCAGTGGGCCATATGTTGCTTGGGCAAAAGCCATGTTTCAAAAGGGAACCGGGAGGCAAATGGTTCAAACGTCAGAAAATCTCCGTAGTCGTTGACAATTCTCTCTTTATCGGTCAACTCCTGACGGATTATATCACAAAAAATGCATCTTTCTTTAAATTCATAATACTTCTGCGCCCCGGAAATTTCCTCGGAAACCCGCTTCGGGATAATCGGCGTCGCGATTAATTGGCTGTGACTGTGCTCCAACGAGGCTCCCGCCGCCTCACCATGATTTTTGAATATTAATATATATTTGAAGCGGCGGTCTTTCTGCAAATCAAGCGCCCTCTCCCGGAATGCCCAGAGAACATTTTTAATTTCTTCGGCGGACAGGTCGGCCAAATCCTTGCTGTGATATGGCGTCTCAATTATGACTTCATGGGCGCCGATGCCGTTCATTCGGTCATAAATCCCTTTCGGTTCGCGATTTAGGGTCCCTTCTATCCTCAGGGCCGGATATTTGTTGGAAATAACCCGAAGGAACCAGCCCGGTTTATTCGGTTGGGATCCGTTTTCACGATAGGCCAGTATTTCGGGTGGCGTGCTCGATTCGTTTCCGGGGCAGAATGGACACATTTTCGGCTCTTCATGCTTCGGAATATTACCGAAACTTGACGGGCGTTTCCCTCTATCGGTGGAGATAATCACCCACCGTCCGATGATTGGGTCCTTGCGAAGTTCAGGCATATGTAGTCTCTAATTCTATCCGATTATCTCCCGACTGTCAAGTGACCGTCGAAATTTTCTTCATAATTCCATTTTTTACCGGCCGCTTTGATAATATCGGCAAATCGGCATTAACCTGAAACATTTCCGTCCCGCTTTTTACGGCGCGGATATGCCGCCGCTTAGTTCGTTCAGCCGTTTTCTCATTTCCGGCGACAGCTTTACTCCACGACGCGACATGGTCGATTCAATCGCCTCCACCGCTTTTTCAAATTGGTAAGCCGACTTTTTCCCCAAAGCCATCCAGGTGAACGACGGTATCTCGCGATCCGTAATTATGTGCAGGGCGACCAGATTACAGCAGATGCCGATATTCAGGCCGGTGTTGAGAAGCGTTCCAATTGCGGTTTTTGTGAAATCCCCGATAAATGACCCGACTTTGAGCAAGCCGGTGTCGTATTCCCTTCCTCCAATCGTGACAACGACGGAGGCATAACTATTTTTAAGATCGGAATTAGTCGTCATCGCCCCAAAATTGACCCACTCCCCGACATAACTGTGCCCGATAAATCCGGCATGGTACTTATTGGTATATCCCTGAATAATAGACTCTTCCAATTCTCCCCCGATACGGCAAACCGGGCCGATGGAACTGCCCGCAATCCTTCCCCCCACCAATATTGACTCTTTGCCGAGATAAAGCGGGCCGATTACATAGGTGTATGGTTCAATACGGGCCCGGCCGCCGATAAAAATCGGCCCTTTTGTCCCGTCCAGAACCGCCCCCGGCAATATCGTGGCATCGGATGAAATATAAATCTGTTCGGGATTAATGAAATGAACCCCCGGATAGCTTTCTTCAGAGGCATGCTCTTTTATCATCAATCCCAATTGCTTGATCCGCTCGCCGATTTGAGGGCGGAGAAAATCGAAATCTTCTGTAATCGCGAGATCAATATCGGCGACCAGGTCCCAAAGATAGTTGTAAAAACCGATTTCGATTTCCAGCACCTCCGAGCGCTTTTTGATATCGGCGACAAACGCCCCCAGATCGCCGAGCTTGAGATTCTTTTTCTCCATGGCGCTCAAGGCACCCATGATCTTTATCGCCGCCACCGAGCCGTTGCTCGTCAAATAGACATTCTTCCCGGCCGCATTCAGGGCCGCTGCAAATTCCGGTGAAATCCTGATCCGGCCGTTGATAAACAATATTTCATCCGTTTCTTTTTCATCGACGGTATTGACCGGATACTCGGTCATATTCATCGTTATACCGGCAATTTCCGGGCGGCAAAATAGATGGGGACTGAAATCGGGAAAGGCATCGACAATCCTCTCATATAGAAATCTTATTCCGGGCCGTAAAAAATAAACAGGCCGCAAATGTGTCAGGGGAAGGAAATTAGCGAATAATTCATCTTCAAAAACAATCAGTTTTTTCGTCATATAATACGCTTTCTATAACGGATAATACGAAATTCTCAGCCAATAATGCGGCTCTTCCGAATTCTGGAACGGAGAAAAATTAAGAGCGGAAGGCCGAGTAGATAACAGGCCGCCATTTCCCCCAAACCGATCATCTGAACCACGAAAAAGTACGACATTCCGGTCATTTCCGATAGATATACCGCCACGCCGAAGCCATTAAGAAGGACCGGCGGCAAAGGCGCCAGAATCATCCCCAGATGAACCGATTTTATTTTCGCGCAGAAATAGGTCAGATATCCCGCCATCAGCGTTAAAAGGGAGCCGAAGATAATGTCTTGAACCCCATAGCCGCCGTATATGTTGGCGATCAGACAACCGATAAATAAGCCCACCGGCGCCGAACGAAACAAAAAAGGGAGAACGGCCAGCGCCTCCGCCACCCGAACCTGATACACTCCAAAGCTGATAGGCGCCAAAATGATGGTCAGCGTGGCATAAAGCGCCGCGATTATTCCGGCATATGCGATATCTCGTGGACCCCATCCCTGCATATTATCCCAAATAACCGGACTGTCATTCTTTGTCAACAAAAATATGGCATTACCCTCCGGACGAAATCGGACAGCCGAATCGCCTTTTCGCCCATTTTAAGATTCTTCGGTTGATTCATGGCATCTTAAGCGGATAATGCGCCTTAGACCAATTTTAAAAGTCCGCCGCGCCTTACGGTCAGCAAAACAAAAGGTCCAATGGCATCCCTTAATATGCAGCGAAACCGCCTTGACCTTATCAATCCGCTTTCGCCCCAGTTTCAGTTCGATATCAACTTCTTCTTTGCTGAAAAGAGCCCGGAAAAATTGCCGAATGACCTCTTCCTCATTGCGGTTGAACTGGCACGCTTCTGTTTTTGGATTCATAATTTGTGAATTGAGCCGATCCCGGCGCTTCTCCGGCAGGACCGACAGGATTTTAAGTTCGATATTTCTTAATTTTTCTTTGAGATAATGCGATTTGGAAAGCGCCGTGTTTCTCAGGCTGTAGCCGAGCAATTCCTGCTCGCCCGGCGTGAAATTGAGCGCCGGTAGAGAGACATCCCGCGTCAGCCGATAACCGTCATCATAATAAACCGGAATATTGAGGCTTGAAAGAGATAATATATCCCTATAAATGGTCCGAGTCGAGACTTCACATTCCCGGGCCAATTCGCTCAAAGTGACCCTTTTCTTGACCCGGAAAAGATTGACAATAAACAGCAGCCGCTCCGATTTAGTCATGCCTGTGACTCCTTTTTAAAAGCCGCAGGCAAGGTAAATCACCCCCCTGTCAAATCCTGTCAGTGAAAATTAATTTATTTATTATTTTGAAGAATTGCCTGCGCCCGCTTCTTGATTTCGTCGCGCAGTTCGAGCGGGGCGACCACTTCGACACCCCCGCCGAATCCCAAGAGCCACCGGCAGATTTCTTCGATCCCCCGCACCGTCACCCGATAACGCACCCGATTCCCCTTTAGAGGCAGGACCTTTTCGTTGGCATGGTGTTTCCCCAAAAGGACAACTCTGGCCGCCGTGCCGGAAAAAATCACTTCCACCTCTATCGGGTCACCGCTGAAAACCCCCCAGCTGTTTTCAAAATATTTGGCCGGATCGATATTCTTGCGAGGTGCAAATTTCTTCTCCGTCAGCTCTGCCTCTGCAATTCGATCGGTCCGGAACGTCCGTAGCGCCTGCCTGAGATAGCAGTACCCGACAAAATAAAAGGCCTTTTCTATAAAAATCAAAAAATACGGCTCCACCTCGCGATCGACCAGACCGCTCTTTATGGAGTTATATTTCAGCCGGATAATCCGATTCTCCTGTATCCCCGCTTCAACCGTGGCGTAAATCCGCTCCAGCTCCGGGCTGGCCGCGGTCGATTTAATATCGACGCTCGGCGTCGGATGGATGTACTTCTTTTCCTGAATGACCGCCGGTGATAGGCAGGCCTCAATTTTGGATTTGATTGATTTTATGGTATTGCGCCGTAATCCCCCGCGATACAACGGTGATGATTCCAGAACCGTTTTCAAGGTCAGATATTCGTCCAGATTGAAATTGAGCGGCGGCAGGAAATTGTCCGTTGCGAATTTGTATCCCCGGTCATAAAAAATCGGGATATTGGCCTCCGACAGCGACAGAATATCTCGATAAATGGTTCGCTCCGTAACCTCGCATTCCCTTGCTATCATTATGGCATTAAGATTTTTCCGACTCCTCAGAAGATTCAAAATATATAGAAGCCGGTCATATTTGGCCATTCCCATAGCACCATTCTATGAATGTATGATTGTTTTGTCAACGACCTTTTTTGCCATACAATATGGGGAGAATCCCATATTCACCGTATCGTCCCGGTCCCACATAATCACAGCTAAAACACAGTGCCCGTGACACTTAGCCACACACGAAAATTCGGCACCTCCTT
>CALMKK010000304.1 GCA_937867135.1 uncultured candidate division Zixibacteria bacterium | reverse complement strand
TATTAATTGAGCATCTGGCCGGTGATGATCTTGATGCCCGGCGCAACGCTCTCATCCTATTGCATACGGGCCTTGATTCGTACCGCCAATTTGCCGGAATATATCTGGTTGAATATATAATGCATAAAGTAGATGAATATATCTTGTCCGGCCGGGAGACATTTGAATTTGCCGACCTGATCTGGGACATAGCCCAGGTATATCTCGGTGAAAAGCGTTACGGAAATCTGGCGGAGCTGTGCCGAATTTTGGGCAAGAAATGCCAGCGTGTGAACGGTATCCTGACTTTTGAATCGATTGCGGTAAAGAAGGCGGTGTCGGATCTTAATCGTCGGGAGGTAATCAATCAGTTAATTTGGGAATTGATGGAAGGTCAGAATGGTTCATTCCCGGATATAAAGACGATTCTGGTGACAATCGGGTCGGAGGAAGTGGCCTTCGCCCTTTCGACTATCATCGCACATCAGTCACGCCAAATTCGCCAGTACGTCTTAAAGATTATCGCGGAGTTGGGGAAGGCGGGGGTTAATGTTTTCAGCCGAATTATGGATGACAATAAGAGTTTCGAGCGCGAACCGGACAAGAAAGAACTTCCCGATGAGAAATGGTATGTGGTGCGCAATTCCATTTTTGTTCTGGGGGCACTCCGGGATAATGAAGGGTGTCGGGCGCTTCGGCAAAGGATTTCCGACACCGACACGAGAGTGCGTCGAGAGATTATCACGGCACTGGAAAAAATCGGCGGTGACGACGCAATCGATCTTCTGATGATTTTGGCGGAAGACAATGATCGGGAGGTGCGAGAAGCGGCCGTGATTGCGATCGGATTGATCGGCAAAGCCGACATCGTTCCCGAACTGATTGATCTGGCGCATCGACGTAATTCCGAGATTATTAAAATTATCGGGACATTGGGCAAGCTGGGGGGAGAAGCGGCCGGCAAGTTTTTGTCGGATTTATTGAGCGACGCGCAATTGCAGTCGACATTGACATCCAATCGTTCTTCCCGCGAGGAACTTAAATTGGCCACCATAAAGGCGTTGGGGAAAATCGGGGATAAGGCGGCTCTGGAGAAAATTAGGGAATTTACCGGCTCGCTTTCAGCGTCCCAGAAGATATTTTTTGGCGGCTCCAAATTGGGAAAGGCAGCGGAAGATATATTGAATCGTCGCGATTCATAACCTGCCAAGCCTGCCAGATAGACACGAATAGAGCGCCATAATGGCATATATATTCTGCCATTATGGCGCTTTATCTTTGATTGATATTCTCATATTTTACTATGTCGTTGCTACACAACATCTTTATTTATTGGCACGCAAGTTGTTAATATCTTATACAGAAAATGAAAAGACAAAACAAAAATACAGGAGGTTTTTAAAATGACACTCGTACATTACAATCCCAACAGGATGCTGAATGATTTCGGCAAGGATTTCGACTCGGTGATTGATTCTTTCTTTGGTGTTCCGTCGGTTCGCTCTTCCAACCGCTGGGCTTTTGTCCCGCGTGTTGATATTGTTGAAGACAATGACCATTTGAAAATAATCGCCGAAATTCCGGGGATGGAGAAGGAAGATGTCAAGGTGACGGTGGAAGACGGCATTCTGACTATCAGCGGCGAAAGGAAAGCGGCGGAGAAAAAGGAAGAGGCCAATTATATCCGCTGTGAGCTCTGTTCCGGTTCGTTCTCCCGCTCGTTTACGATGCCGGAAAATATCGACAGCGAGAAAATTGCCGCCGATTACAAAAATGGTCTTTTGACCGTGTCGATGCAGAAGCTGGAAAAGGCCAAACCGAAAGAAATTAAAGTTGATGTGAAGTAACATCGATCGGTTCGGGTTAACATGTTGATGCGGAGCGGGCGGGTCGAAGGACCCGCCCGTTCCTATTAAAAATAGAGAATAAGCGAAAGGATGAAGATTATGGGAAAAATAATAGGCATAGATTTAGGCACCACCAATTCATGCGTGGCAGTTATTGAAGGCAAGGACCCGGTCGTAATAGCCAACTCGGAAGGTAGCCGCACCACCCCGTCGGTAGTGGCGATCGATAAGAACGGGGAGCGTCTGGCGGGACAGATAGCGAAACGTCAGGCG
>CALMKK010000303.1 GCA_937867135.1 uncultured candidate division Zixibacteria bacterium | reverse complement strand
CGGTTTTTCGAGGCGATGAAGGCGGGCGATGCGGCCACGGCGGCCGATCTTATGGACCCGCAAATATTGAGTGATTTCGGGTCGGGAATGAAGAAGATTATCGAGGCCACCGACACCACTATCCGCGAGCAACAGTGGGGCGGGTTGATAAAAATGGCCGGGTCGCTCGATAAACTTATGGCGCTCGACTCGGTGCAAATATTCAAGACTTTTCTGAATTACAGTTTCGAGCAGGAAAAGGGAAACGAAATCTTCAAGAAGATATCATACAAAATTCTGGGGCACGTGATGGAAGGGGACGATAAGGCGCATATTCTCTTCCGGGTCTTTCCCGATTCATCGGATGAAAGCACGTCGGCCCTCGATATTTTCAGTGTCAGGCGGCGCGGCACGGAATGGAAAGCGTTGTATCGCGGCGATATGACCGGCGCGATGAGCCTTCCGGTCGGAGAGAAGTAAAGGGCCAAAAGGAATTCGGTCGGTATTAATATGGGGAGAGGCATTAATGTTCGGGTACTATCGCGAAAAGCTGGCGGCGGAACGGTTGAAACGGTGTTACGATATCGCCGGGCCGCGAATCCGGCAGTATCTTAAGGCTGAAATTGATTTTGTGACGGAGCATATCCAATCCGGGAGCCGAGTGCTGGAGTTGGGGTGCGGATATGGCCGAATATTGCCGGGGCTGGCCCAAAAAGCCGGGATAGTGGTCGGTATCGATAACGCCGCCGAGAGTCTGCATTATGGTTCGCAGGAAATTCGTAATTATCGGAACTGCCATCTGGCGGTAATGGATGCGGTGTATCTTGGATTTGCGGATAAATCGTTCGATTATCTGGTCTGCATTCAGAATGGGATATCGGCTTTTCATGTCGGGCAAGTGGAATTAATCCGCGAGAGTGGGCGTGTCGTCAGGCCGGGCGGGAAAATATTCTTCTCAACCTATGCCAAAAGGTTCTGGCCGTACCGTCTGGAATGGTTTGAGAAACAGGCGGCAGAGGGGCTGGTGGGGGAAATCGATTACGACAAAACGGGTGAGGGGAAAATTGTCTGCAAAGACGGTTTCACGGCGACCGCGGTCGACGCCGAAGGATTTTTGCGGTTGACCGCGGGGCTGAAGGTCGAAACGGAGATATGTGAAGTCGACGGTTCCAGCCTATTCTGTATCCTGACGCGGTCTTAATCGTCAATCACATCCAGTTTAATTCAATTTAATTGAATCGCCCGCAGTCGGTTAAATTCGTCGAAAAATATGCATCTGTAAAAGGGCGTCGCGGCATGATTTTATAAAATTGGACTAAAGTAGTCAATTATGAAAAAAATTAATCATAAATAATTACGACCCAAGCGTAGAATTTAGGTCAACCGAATCATTTCAATCAAGGAGGAATAAATGTCCAAAAGAGCAGTCCCGAGCATTGTCATGATGCTGGCGATGGCTATCGGCATTTTCTCTATCGCCCTGGCCGGTGACAAGGCGACGGAGGGGAAGAGCCCGGCGCCCGCCGCCAAAACGGAAATGACCAAAGCGTCGGCGGGCAAGGCCGCTTTGTCCAAAGAGGCCGGTCATATGCAAAAGATGGCGGCCAATGAGATCGCCGTGTGCGGGTGCGGGAAAGTTTTTGTACCGGATGCCAACACCAAATATATCGAGTACGACGGCAAATCGTTCGCCTGTTGTTCGGACGGTTGTCACGCGATGGCCATGAAGGACCCGGCCGCCGCCGCCAAAATGGCGGAGGAAAATACGGCGAAATTTATGGCTTCGGTGGCCGAGAAAAAATAGCGATTCCGCCCCGGCATTCATGAAAACCCGGTTATCAAGGCCGGGTTTTTTTTGGTAAAAGCGGAACTTTTTCCGCCCTTTTTCGTCTTTTCCAATAACACCGCCGAATGGATGAGACTTATTTTGGATTTAAGACATTTGTCATCTTTATTAGAACCATTAATCTATCAAACTGTAAAGGGGACATGATGAAAAGGACCAGTATTTTCATTGTTCTGTCGCTTATGCTTGCGATTTCCGGCATGTCATTGGCCGCGACCGGCGATTTGCCGGAACTGAAATTCGAGAAATATATTCTTCCCAACGGCCTGAATGTGATTTTGCACGAGGATCATTCGGTGCCGGTGGCATCGGTTAATATCTGGTATCACGTCGGTTCCAAAAATGAGAAACCGGGGAAGACCGGATTCGCCCATATTTTCGAGCATATGATGTTCCAGCAATCGGAGCATCATAAGGTCTATTTTGCCGATGCGGTCGAAAAAATCGGCGGCAACAAAAACGGAGGGACATCGGTCGATAAAACCGTCTATTGGGATGAGGTGCCCAGCAATTATCTGGAAAAAATATTGTGGCTGGAGGCCGACCGGATGGGGTATTTATTGCCGGCGATCGAACAGAAGCTTCTCGATATTCAGAAAGATGTCATAAAAAACGAACGTCGGGAATCCTACGATAATCAGCCGTACGGCAAATCGCAGGAATTGTTGCTCTCGCTTTTGTATCCTCCGGGCCACCCTTATTCATGGCCGATAATAGGCAGTATGCAGGATATCGCGGCGGCTTCGATCGATGATGTCTCCGAATTCTTCAAGATGTACTACGCCCCGAACAACGCTTCTTTATGTATCGCGGGGGATTTCGATCCCGTTCAGGTCAAGGAATGGATCGAGAAATATTTCGGCCCGATTCCCCCCGGCCCGACAATCGACCGGCCCAAAAACTGGTTGCCGGAAATGACTTCGGTCAAAAGAATCGACGCCGAGGACAATGTCAAATTGGCCCGCCTTTATATGGCCTGGCCGACGCCCGCCCTTTATGCGCCGGGCGACGCCGAATTCGATCTTCTGGCCAGTGTCTTAACATCGGGGAAATCATCGCGTCTCTATAAAACCCTGGTTTACGATAAGCAGTTGGCCCAGGATGTGAGCGCCTATCAATATTCAAAGGAACTGGGAAGCGATTTCAATATTGTCGTGACGGCCCGGGAAGGTGTTGCGCTGGATGAAATAGAAAAGGAAATTGATAAGATTCTGAACGATGTCGTAACCACCGGCGTGACTGCCGACGAATTAAGCCGTTCTCGGACGAATTGGGAGACCGGTTTTATTCGCCAGTTGGAAGATTTGGGCGGTTTCCAAGGGCGGGCCAATACTCTCAATGCCTATAATATCATGCTCGGCGATCCCAATAAAATGAAGTGGGACAAGGACCGCTATTCCAGTGCCACGCTCGAAGGGGTCCGGCAATATGCCGCAAAATATCTCCGGCCGGAAGGTCGGGCCATTTTGAGAATTAATCCGCGACAAAAATTGGCCGCTCTGGAGAATAAGCCGGATATGTCGATCGAACCGGATCCGGCCGCCGAGCCGTCATTCACCGCCCCCGCCATTCAAAAAGCGACCCTCGCCAACGGGATGGAGTTATATCTCGTGGAGGATCATAAATTACCTCTGGTACAGGTGAACCTGCTCGTCAAAAGCGGGTGGGCGGCGGATCCATCGGATCGTTTCGGAGCCGGGGCCCTGGCGGCGGAATTACTCAATGAAGGGACAAAAACCAGAAACGCCATGGCCATTTCCGATGATGCGCAGCGTCTGGGGGCCAATCTGACGACCGGAAGTTCTTTTGATAAATCGAACGTCAACTTGAATGTGCAGAAGAAAAATCTGGAATCGGCGCTGAATCTGACGGCCGATGTGATGCTGAATCCGACGTTCCCGCAGGATGAACTGGAGCGGCAGAAGGAAATATATCTGGGGCGGATCATGCAAGAATCACGGCAACCGATACAGACCGCCTATAAAATATTCGGCCGGGAGTTGTACGGTTCCGATCATCCTTACGGGCAACCGTATACCGGTTCCGGTACCGCGCAGACGATTAAAGCCATCACGAGGGATGATCTGGCGAAATATTATCAAGCCAATTATCTGCCCAATAACACGGCGGCCATCGTGGTCGGCGATATCACCCTTGAGGAGGCCCGGGGTCAATTGGAAAAGGCCTTTAAAAACTGGAAACCGGGGACGGTTGTCAGAAGTGATATCAAACCGGCGACGCCTCTCGAAAAAACAAAGATATGTATCATCGACAAGCCGGGGGCGCCTCAGAGCGTGATATTTGTCGGCAATCTGGTGCCGCCCCGCAATCATCCCGATTACGATGCGGCGCTGGTGGTCAACCAGGCCCTGGGGGCAAGCACGGTCGCGCGGCTGTTCATGAATCTTCGCCAGGACAAAGCATACACGTACGGATCATACAGTTTCTTCACCTCACGGCGCGGTCAGGGGCTTTTGACCGGATATGCCCAGGTCAAGACCGAAGTTACCAAAGAGTCGGTCTTCGAATTGACCAAGGAATTTCGGGATATTACGACGGGCCGGCCGGTCGCGGGGACGGAACTGGCCGACTGCAAAAATACCTTAATCAAAGGATTTCCTCAGGCCTTCATATCGATCGGGGGCATAGCCGACGGTATCGGCGATTTAATCAGTTACAATTTGCCGCT
Source organism: uncultured candidate division Zixibacteria bacterium (assembly GCA_937867135.1). GTDB lineage: Bacteria > Zixibacteria > MSB-5A5 > GN15 > PGXB01 > UNRQ01. The sequence goes on along the minus strand of CALMKK010000303.1, from coordinate 12,620 downwards.
GGATGATTGGAAAACCTATGCCGCGAAAATAAGCGGCGTCACCGAGGAAACAGCCGCCAGAGTGGCCGGGGAATATATTCATCCCGATGCTCTCTTGATTGTAATTGTCGGCGATCGGGCCAAAATTGAATCGGGGATACAGGAATTGAATCTGGGCGAGATTGTGGCGGCCGGCGCCGATATCTGATACAAAACTCATTCTTAAATGGAAAGGCGGCCGAGGGGCCGCCTTTCTTAATTATAGCGCGGAAAAAGAAGATTTTGAGAATTTATCTCAGAAGCCGGCCCCCAGCGAGAAATAGTATTTCGGGTGCGGAACGACGGTCTGGAAATTGGTGCGCCAGGCCAGATCATACCGCAGAACCAAAAATCCCAGATTGGCCTGCACGCCGAATCCAAATGCCGATTTGATATCCTGCAGGTGATTCCCGCCCTGCGATGAGCCGCCCTTGAAAGTCTCATCATTGTCCCAGGTGGCGCCCATATCATAAAACAGGGAACCGGTGATATATCGAAGAGTCATCGGCAGGGGGAATCCCAATTTCAAGTATTCCACGAACGGATAGCGAAATTCCAAATTTGAGAGGAGATAACGGGTTCCGGAAAGCTCGTAATATTCGAAACCGCGCATCGGCGTGACCACCTCGGCGAAATAAAGGTTTTCCGGTTCATAGACATTGTCGGCGACCACCACGCTGCCGATGGAGTTGGTGGTTCCTCCGAGGAAATATCGCTTGGGATTCTTCCCCCAGGAGCCGCCGCCGGAGAAACGAAGAGCGGTCGAGAATAGACCTTTAAGATGCCAATACCGGCGCCAGTCGGCATCCAGAGAATAAAAAGAAATGCCGTTGCCGCCGAGGATATCGGTGGCCCCGCTTATATTTATCCGAGAGCGCTGGCCGTTGATCGGGGTGGTGATTCCCCAGAGAATATTGTCGCGGACATAAGATAGAGTTCCGACCGCGACTTTGGTGGAACGTCCCACCCGGGGATCGTTGTCATCGAGATATTTTCTGTCGATAAAATACTGCGATCCGGTGAATTCCACCCGGGAAAATTTGGAAAACGGCCGCGATAAAAAGCCCTGAAAGCCATAGAAGCGATCCGAAAAGAGATGATCAAAATTGTCGATATAATAATTTTTGGTATGGAAAATGCCGAAGCCGAAATTGGTCCGCAGGCGGTTGTACAGATAGAACAGCTGGAGGTTGGACTGGTCAATGGTATTGACCAGATCGGTTACCAGATAAATTTGATGATCGCCCAGATAATCGGAGAAAACAAACGCCGACTGCCCGCGCAGTCCGAAAAAAGTATCATAGGAAAATCCGCCGCTGACATAATCAGGGGTGAATTTGACCCGGTACTTATGGACCTTAAAATCACCATTGGGAAGACGATTGTCTTTGGCGACCGAGTCAAAAGCCGCCACTTCGGCCGGGGTCAGGTAATTTTTCCCCTCGGCGGTGCTGTCGGGAAGATCCTCAAAGATTTTCCCCATCGGATTCTCTTTCTTTTTTTCTTCCTGAGCCACATAAATATATTCGCCGCCTTCGATACGAGTGCTGTCCGGTTTGGCTTTGGCGACGGATGTGGTGTCGTGGTGCGTGGTGTCGGCGACGCTGTTCGAATCAGCCTTTCCGAGCAGGCCGGGGAGAGTATCTTTTACCGACACGGCGCTGTCCTTCAAGGCCACCGGTTCGGATTCTTTGATATAACGATCCATAATAAAATCGGTCGGAGATAATTGACCGTCAATGCCGGCGGGCTTTATATCTTTGAGAAGAAAAATATCAAATCCGGCCTTATTGAAAGATGAGAAGGCGATCTGCTTGCCATCCGGGGACCAGTTCGGCGAGCCGACTCCGGTCAGAATATCAGTGACGGCAAAGGAACCGGTCGAATCGGCATAAGCGATATAAAGATTATCAATACCATTGCGATTGGACACAAAGCAGATTTTTTTGCCGTCGGGAGAAACCGCCGGTTCGCGGTTCTGGCCGACTCCGACCCGCAGCGGTTTAATCTCTTTAGAATCGATACTGATGCTGAAGAGATTATAGTTGCCATATCCGAATTTGGTGTAGAGGGTGCGAAAATCGACCGAATCGGCCGGCTTATAATGGGGATTATCGACTATGAAGGCATTATCCGGATGCGGCCGGTCGGACGTAAAGGCGAGCGTTTTGGAATCGGGAAACCAGCTGGGATCGACATTGTCGAAATTATCATTGGTGAGTTCCAAGGTCGAATTTTTCTCAAGATCATAGATGACAATGGTCCGGCGGGGCCCATTCAATGCGGCAAAAGCGATTTTTTTGCCGTCCGGCGACCAGACCGGCGATTGCACGCTGTTGAAATCAAAAAACTGCTTTTTATAAATTTCCTTATCCTTAATGGTCAGGAAATAGAGAGCATCTTTCCCTTTGGCCTTGACCACAAAGGCAATATTTTTGCCGTCCGGGGAGAAGGTGATTCCCGAAATGTAGGAATGAAGAGATTCCATGTCGCCGGTTCGCTCCCCCTTAACGAGACGATCCAATATTTTGCCGTCGACCGCGGAAATCAAATAGATACCCATATAGTCCGAGCGATCGGAAAACATGGCGATTTTATCTCCGGTCGGGGCAAAAATAGGCTTCTCATTGAAATTGGAACCGTCTTTTTCATGATTGGTCAGAGCCTTGGAGATCTCACCCGGCTCCCTCCGTTTGGCGATTTCCGGCCAATAGCGCCGTTTCATCTCCTTGGAAAAACCTTTCCAGAATTCCTCGGTGGTCACCCCGATCGAGGCTTTCATGGCCTTATTCATCGTTAAGTACAATTTTCCCTTGGCCAGAATTTCACCCAATTTCTGCTCGCCGTAGTTGTCCACGATATAGGCAATCATGGCCTGACCCTCTTTGTAGGCCAGATACCCGCCGAGATAATCGGGCGGAGCCAGATAATTGTTTATCGTGGCATCGCGCACCACCATATCGGCGTAATAATCCCAGCCGTAACGGGACGACCATTCCGCATACCCCTCGGCGAACCAGAGCGGCAAATCGAAAAAGCGCTGGCGCGATATCAATGACGAAAACATATTCCCGAAAAGCATATCATAGACCACCGCGTGCGTCAATTCATGATGCAAGACGTGCCGGAAATCCTCATAGGAACCGTCAAACGGCATAACCATTCGGTTTTTGAAGGCTTCCGTAAATCCGCCGACATTTTCGTCGATCAGGTCCGGGACAATATTGGTCTGCTGAAAATCGTTGGGCGAGGCGTACAGGAAGACCGGAATACGGCGATGTATCCGGTAATTGAGTTGGCCCGATATTTCCACATATGACGATTCCAGCACTCCCGAGGCGAATTTGGCCAAATCATAGTTTTGATTGTAAAAATAAATATCAAAGTGCATGGTCTGGATGTAATCCCAGGTGAAACCCCGATACTGGACTTTGTTTTGTCCGAAATATGTTTCCTGTCCGAAGGACAGACCCGACACAACGAAAAAGATTATTAAAACAAGGGCGGCTTTTCTGAACATTAATGACTCTTATAAATAAATGGTTCTTATATTCGATTTAATCAATCCACTCTTTTAATATCGGCTCCGAGCGACTGAAGTTTCTCATCTAAATTATTATATCCTCTATCTATATGATAAACGCGTAGCACCTCACTGGTTCCCTCGGCGCCCAAACAAGCCAGAACCAGCCCCGCCCCGGCTCTTATATCCGACGCCATTACGGAAGTTCCTTTCAATTTTGCAACGCCCTTGACGATAGCCTCATCGCTGGTGACAATAATATCGGCTCCCAGACGGCGCAATTCCATCGTATGGCCGAATCTGTCTTCAAAAACAGTTTCTTTTATATTGCTTGTTCCCTCCGCCACGGCGGCGAGAGCCATAATACAGGCCTGCAGGTCGGTGGGGAAACCAGGGAAAGGAAACGTGACGATTTTAATTGCCTTTAATTGTTTGGGTCCCTTAATCTTAATGCTGTTTTTCCCTTCCGTTATTTCGCATCCCATTTCATATAGTTTACGGGAAACCATGGTTAAATGCGAAGGATTTATGCCGGTTATTTCCAATGATCCGCCGGTTATCCCGGCGGCGCACATATAGGTTCCGGCCACCAGGCGATCCCCGGAAACCTTATATTTCAAAGGATTCAATGCTTTGACACCTTCTATTGTTATGGTCGATGTGCCCGCGCCCTTAATTCTGGCTCCGGCCTGATTCAAGAAATTGGCCACATCGACAACCTCCGGGTCGCAGGCGGCGTTGACGATACGGGTCGACCCCTTGGCCAAAACCGCGCCGAACATAATATTTTCGGTTCCGGTATGAGAGGGACGGTCGAAATGAATCGTGGCTCCTTTGAGCGGCCGGGCCTTGGCGACCACATAGCCGCCCTCCTCGGTAACTTGCGCTCCAAGCGCTTTAAAGCCGTTGATATGGTAGTCGACCGGACGCGCCCCCAGAACACAGCCGCCGGGAAGCGAAACCCTGGCCTCGCCCAGCCGGGCCAGAAGCGGCCCCAAAACCAGAAAGGAGGCGCGCATCTGGCGCATCAATTCATACGGGGCGGTGCTCTCGGTGATATGCGTGCTTTCGATTTTCATCCGCATCGCTTTAGGATCGTATTCAACTTTGGCCCCGATATGTTCCAGCATTTTCTTGATGGTGTAGATATCGCGCAGAGGCGGGACATTTTCGATGGTGGTTTCGCCTTTGGAAATCAATATGGCGCCGGCAATGATCGGCAGTCCGGCATTCTTGGAGCCATCGGTTTTAATCGATCCGCTGATTTTTTTCTGACCGGTGATAATAAATCTATCCATCTTCGTTCCCTTCGAAATTAGAGACGCTCTCCGGCGTCAGAATATTTAAGCAAATGAATTTTCCTTTCCAATTGGTCTCAGGCTTTAGAATAGGTATTTGAAAATTCTCAGGCAAGAGGAAAGATGTATCAAAATAGTCACACCGGACGACATCCAAAACCGATTCCGACAAGATTCGTTTGACGTCGAATCGTTCCCGATTGCCCGACACCCCTTGCGCTGTTGCCATGTTTATTAAATGGCACAGTGACTCCAATTATTATATCTTCTTTTAAAATTGACCGCGCTCAGGAATGAGGAAATGTTTATCCGCGTTATTGTCAGGGCTATTATCTTTTTAGCGATTCTTTTTCTTATTTTGCTTATTCCATCGTCATCGCCGCCGGACCCTCCGCCCGGTGCAAAAAACCCCTTTGCCTGGAATCGGGATCAATACTGGTCATCGTTGGAAAGAGAATTGCGGTCCGCCCGGCCGGGGGGGTGTAATGGCGTCGCTTCCAAAAGTGACAGCGGTTTCGCGGAAATTGACCGACTGTTGAACAATTTAGCATCCCGCAACTGTCAGCCCGATGATTCAATTTTCCCCGGACTGGAGTCCTTATTTTTTGAGATGGCGCCTCAGGTCGGCGTTTGCCATGAATTGCTTCCCGCTTATATCGGCCGTTTCAAATCGATGCGAAGCCTGATAAAAAAGCAATCCTGTTTTTGGGATATGAATTCCGAAACGGCCAGAAATTGTCTATATCGTCTAATTTACGGGGGGCGGCTGGCGACCGAAGAGGTGATGCTTCAGATGCCGAAAGATTCGGTCCCGGCCCTAATTTTGGCTGATACGGTTTCGTCGTCAACCCCGTCGGCCGAAATTCTCGGCGTTACGATTCATAGCGGTGATATTCTGGTTTCGCGCGGCGGGGCGGCCACCTCGGCCCTGATTGCCAGAGGCAACGACTATCCCGGCAATTTTTCGCATGTGGCGCTGGTTTATGTCGATGACTCTACCGGGGCGGCATCGGTCATCGAATCCCATATCGAAAAAGGAGTCGCGATTGCGACGCTCGATCAATATTTGAAAGATACCAAGTTGCGGGTGATGGTATTGCGCCTTCGGCCCGATCTGCCGTTCCTGATGGCCGATAAAATGCTTCCGCATAAAGCGGCCGGATGGATGCTGGAGAGGGCGAGGGCACGGCATATTCCGTACGATTTCGAAATGAATTTCAATGATACGGCCAAATACTTCTGTGCCGAGGTGGCGTCAACAGCGTATCGTAATTTCGGCATCAATCTCTGGATGGGGCTATCGCATATTTCATCAAGCGGAGTGAAAGCCTGGCTGGGGGCCTTTGGGGTGACGCATTTTGAGACGCAGGAGCCGTCGGATCTGGAATATGATCCGCAGTTGACAGTGGTCGCCGAATGGCGCGACCCGGAGACCCTGTACAAAGATCATCTCGATAATGCCGTGATCGATGTCATGCTGGAAAGGGCGGAGAGCGGGGAGAGGCTCAAATATGATCGGTATATGTTGCCTTTGGCCCGTGTTATGAAAGCTTACAGCGCTGTTTTAAATATGTTGGGGGGAGTCGGGCCGGTGCCGGAAGGGATGAGTGCGACGGCGGCTTTGCGAAACAAATGGTTCACGGCTCGGCATGAGAAAATAAAAGAGCGGCTGATGCGGTTAGCCGATGAATTCAAAGAGAAGAATAATTATGTTCCTCCTTATTGGGAACTGGTAAATCTGGCCAGAGAGGCGAGACAACTGGAATTCGGTGATTAAATTCCGGGATTATTTCGCATCGCAGATTCCGGCTTTTTTCATGGCCGGTCAATCTCAGGAACAAAAGGGACCGCCAGTTGACCTGCAAAATCGGAAACATAAAATCGGCCGTCATGTCCCGTAAAAATAATTTTATTGGCGCTCACAATAACTGAACCGGCGAAGTCGGTGCTGTCAATCAAGTGAGATTCTCCGCGTCTGACGCCGGCATAGATTTTTTTACGGCCGTCATCATTTATGGTATATGTCAATCTTTCGGAGGCGGTATCGAACGACGGCCAGGAAGGGATCGTGTCGCCCCCGAGAAATAATACCAGATCCTCAATATTAGTACCGAATGGAAACCTGCTAATATAAAAATAACCGCTGGCTTTTCTGATGGCTACGAAGTCATCCCAGCCGCAGGCGACCGGATCCCAGCCCAAGACGAATGGGGTAACAGTCTTATTTTTGACGTCAATAAAGTAAATCGAAGAATCATAATGTCCGACCAGGATGGTATCGTCGATATAAGTTATCGAGGCAAAAGTATCCGGAATGCCGGAGGGTGCGATTGTTTTTCCGATCATATTGTAGAGAAATATTTTCCCGGAGTCGAGATAGGCCAGGGTCCGGTTGTCGGGCGAAATAGTCGGAGATGAAAAACGGTCTCCGGGAAGAATTTTCTCCCTAACGGCCGTGGCCGTATTAATCCGATAAATGCCGTTATTGGCAGGCAGAGCGGTATCGATATTTATGTAGTAAATATATTGACGATCGAGGGAAAGCGCGGGCTGGGTTTCAATTGAATAGGCGCCGTCGGGGCCGGAATTAGAAGGTATGATTGAATCTTTATCACATCCGGCTATGAGTAATGCAATAAAAAAAAGAAATCCGGAATATCTATTCATCGAATTCCATCTTTTTCATGGTCTCGCGGACTTTTGACAGAAAAGAAATCGTCTTTTCGTCCTGATAGTCGGGATAGGTCCAGGGAAGGGCCAGAAACTGCTTTTTGGCATAAAGCAGGGTGACCTCGGCATAGATGCCGTCGCGAAGATATATCCGGTGGGAAAAATCTTTGGTCGAGGCCAGAGTCAGCCCCGAGAGGCGCATGATGCCGGGGTCGAGATTGATGGTTCGAAACACAAAATCGCCGACCTTGTCGCCGAATTGCTCTTCGAGTTTATTTGTAAAAATTTTGATATCGGCCAGACTATCGCGCGGCACCATTTTCTGAAACGAGAAAAATTTCCGGCGGAGATTTTCGCCCATTTCTTCGCGGTAGTAATCAGTATGAGTAAAATCGCACTCTTCGGTTTCGAATTCGACCCGGCCGAATTTCTTTTCCAGACTTTTGATTGACGTATAGAGCGCTTCCGGCTCGGAATATATGGCCGAAAGAATCAGTTTCCCCGGTAGCGGCATTTTAATTCGTCCCATTTACTTTTTCCCCGGACAGGCTTTGAGACAGAGGCCGCAGATATACATCCCGTAATCATTCTCGCGGGCGAATTTTTGAACCTGCGCCGAGCAGGCTTCCAGACTAAACAGGTCTTTATCATCAGATATGGCGCCGACGGGGCAGGCCTTGAGACAGGCGCGGCAGTCGCCGCAGTTTTCGGTCGATATTTCATCCGGTTCCAGTTCCGAGTCAGTCAGGACGGTAACCAAACGTATTTTGGAGCCATATTTTCTATTGACCAGCAGGTTATTTTTCCCCCACCAGCCGAGACCGGCCCGGAAGGCCACCTCGCGATGTGAGAGATGCCCGATCATGGGATGCCGCTTGAGGACCATCGACGCCGGAATCGGGAGTGCACGATGACCGTTCCTTTCGATTTCCGATGAAATTGCCAAAGCCGTATCATCGAGGACGGCGTTGACCTGACGGTAATGGGCCTTATAGAGCATATTGGGGTGGTCGATAAGTGTATCCATGACTGACTTGGAAAGTGGCATGCCGATAGAGATGGCATGAGTCATTTTTTCCGCGATTTTCTGAATTTCAAAATGAAAAACCCGCCGCAAATCGTCATCGATACGGCAGACGCCCAAAAGCGCGCCGTGATCTTCAGCTATTTTTCGAATTGAATTTTTTATGATAGTTTGATTCATGAATTGAAAATTAGGGGAAAAATATGAATAAGTCAACCCGACTTCGGCCGCCGAAGCAGGCTTCACTTTAAAGTTGCCAAAAATTGGATTTGGAGATATATTTAAACTTCTTATGGAGGACCAGTCGATATGAAATATACCCCGGTTAAGGCCGCACGCGGCACAAAGATAAGTTGCAAGGGATGGCACCAGGAAGCCGCTCTACGAATGCTCAATAATAATCTGGATGAAGAAGTCGCTGAAAGACCGAAAGACCTGATTATCTATGGCGGTTCCGGCAAAGCCGCCCGCAACTGGGAGTGCTATCAGGGGATTGTCAAATCATTAAAATCGCTTGAAAATGACGAGACGCTGCTGGTGCAGTCGGGAAAGCCGGTCGGAATTTTCAAAACCCATGATTACGCCCCGCGGGTGCTGATTGCCAATTCGCATCTGGTGCCGGCCTGGGCCACCTGGGACAAATTCCGCCAACTGGAGAAACTGGGCCTCATAATGTTCGGTCAGATGACGGCCGGAAGCTGGATTTATATCGGCACGCAGGGCATTCTGCAAGGTACTTATGAGACTTTCGCGGCGGTCGGGCAAACTCATTTCGGCGGCGATTTGTCCGGGCGCTGGATATTGACGGGCGGGATGGGCGGGATGGGCGGCGCCCAGCCATTGGCCGCGACGATGAACGGCGCCTCTGTACTTTGTGTCGAAGCCGACGAAGAACGGATTAATCGACGGGTCAAATTGGGATATTGCGATGTCAAGGTCAAGGCACTGGATAAAGCGCTGAAAATGATCAAGGACAGCGCCAAAGAGAAGAAAGCGGTCTCCATCGGTTTAGTCGGCAATTGCGCCGAAATTTTCCCGGAAATTTTCCGCCGGGGCATCATTCCCGATATCGTCACCGATCAAACCTCGGCTCATGATGAATTGAACGGATATATTCCGGAGGGCCTGACTATCACCGAAGCGGATCGTCTTCGCCGCACCAATCCGCGCGAATATATTCAACGTTCCTATGAATCAATGAATAAGCACTGCGGGGCGATGGTCAAATTTTTGCGGGCCGGTTCGATTGTTTTCGATTACGGCAATAATCTTCGCGGCCAGGCCGAAAAAGGGGGATTGAAAGAGGCGTTCGAATTTCCCGGCTTCGTCCCCGAATATATCCGGCCGTTATTTTGCAGCGGTCGGGGCCCTTTCCGGTGGGTGGCGCTCTCCGGCGACCCGAACGATATCCATATCACCGATGAAGTCATCCTGAACGAATTCAAGGAAAATAAATCGCTATGCCGCTGGATAAAAATGGCGCATGAGAAAGTGTCTTTTCAAGGATTACCGGCCCGGATATGCTGGCTCGGCTACGGAGAACGGGCTCATTTCGGCGCCATAATCAATGATCTGGTCAAGAAGGGGAAGATTAAGGCTCCGATAGTTATCGGGCGCGATCATCTCGACTGCGGATCGGTGGCCTCGCCGTACCGTGAAACGGAAAGCATGAAGGACGGCTCCGATGCTATCGCCGATTGGCCGCTTCTCAACGGAATGCTTAACGCCGTCTCCGGAGCCAGCTGGGTGTCGATTCATCACGGCGGCGGGGTCGGTATTGGAAATTCCATCCATGCCGGGATGGTTATAGTCGCCGATGGTTCCAAGGAGATGGAGATTAGGTTGAACCGGGTCCTGACCAATGATCCGGGAAGCGGTGTTATGCGTCATGCCGACGCCGGATACAAGGAAGCGGCCGCCTTTGCCAAGAAGAATAAAATCAAACTGCCGATGGTGAAATAGGGCCGAGCGGAGAATTCGTACCGGTGCACCGCAGGATAATTTATTGGAAGCCTGTCCGTCGAGGGCGGGCTTTTTTTCTTCTGCTGGGTTTGGTTATTTCCATTGCCGCCGCCTGCGGCCATAGACGAGATAAAGATAAAGGTTTTGCAGTTCCACCGGCCATTCCTCAGGTTCCATGTATTGCCTATGATTTTCAGATTGACTCGCTCCCTTACGACCGGCTCCCCAATACTGGGTATCCTTTGAGCGGTGTTCGAGATACTTCATATCCCCGTGATGCCGACGGCGTCTCGCTCTTCCCTCTAAATGGCAGGTTTTATTATCATCCGGTCGATATCTGTCACAAAGCGTATGCCTTTCTTGACGCCTATCATAAAACCGGGGATCGACATTGGCTGGAAATGGCCCGCCTTTCTATGGATCGTCTGATAAAAGAGAGCGTCCTTTTTGACAGCGCCGTCTATTTCCCGTATCGTTTCGATTACAAGGTCAATCAGAAAGATGAAGGATTACTGAGGGCTCCCTGGTTTTCCGGTATGGCGCAGGGGGAAGCATTGGGGGTGCTGTCGCGTCTTTTTCTTGCCACCGATGATTCATCATATTTGACTTACGCGCGCAAAACTTTCAATTCCCTGACCCGGCTGGCCAGTCGGGCCGAGCCGTGGGCGGCATTTATCGACAGCCGGGGATGCTTCTGGATTGAGGAATATCCTCTCCGGCCGCCGAGCATGACTTTAAATGGATTTATATACGGGCTATACGGTGTGTATGATTATTATGAATTGACCAAAGATCCCCTCGCGGAAAATATGCTTAAAGATTCTTTCAGTACCATTAAGAATTATATACCGATATTCCGTCGTCCGGGACAACCCAGTTTTTACGGTTTGCGACTCGGCCATTATTCTCTTGAATATCATCGGGCTCATATTCAGCAATTGCAGATGCTGGGGCGGATAACGGGAGATAGTTACTTCAAGGATTGGGCCGACAGCCTCAAAAAAGATGCCCGGTGACCGGAGAACCGTGCCCCATAAACACCGATCAATCGGCAAATATTGATTGACTAATTTCACGTATTCGAATTATATTACCGGCCTATGGCATCAGTAAAAAGAGCAACTCTCCTTATCACCAATATCGGTCAGTTGGTCACGATGGAAGGCCCGGTTCCGCGCCGCGGCGAAAAAATGAAAGAACTGGCCATTATCGAAAACGGGGGGATCGCCGCCGCCGGCGATGAAATACTGGCGGTCGGCAAGTCGGACGAGGTTGCCGGAAAGGTCAGTCCGGCCGAAGGTTGCAAACTCATCGATGCCAAAGGCGGGGTGGTCACTCCCGGTTTTATCGATTCCCATACTCATCCGGTATTTTCCATGACGCGCGAGAAAGAATTCGAGATGCGACTGCAAGGGAAGACCTATATGGAAATCGCCGCGGCCGGCGGCGGTATCCGGGGCTCGGTTCGCGACCTTCGCGAAACTTCGATTCCGATTTTAACAGAAAAAACCACGCGCCGCCTCGATACTATGATGGCCTGCGGTACGACCACAATCGAAGCCAAATCGGGATACGGCCTTTCCACCGAGGCCGAAATAAAATCACTGGAAATAATCAAGAATCTGCGTGAGACCCATCCATTAGAAATGATACCGACTTTTCTGGGCGCGCACGAGGTTCCCGACGAGTTTCGCGACAAGCGCGGCAAATACATTGAATTGCTTATAAAAGAAATGATACCGAAAGTTGCCTCGGAAAAATTGGCCGAGTTCTGTGATATATTTTGCGAAAAGGATGTCTTCGGACTGGACGAAACACGGCAGATTATGACCGCGGCGCGAAATCACGGTTTAAAATTAAAATTTCATGCCGATGAATTGACCTCGATGGGGGGGGCGGAACTGGCCGCCGAAATGGGCGCGGTTTCGGCCGACCACCTGGTATTCATCTCCGATAACGGGATCAAGGCGATGGCCAAAGCCGGGACGGTGGCGGTGCTGTTGCCGGGGACCAGTTTTTCTCTCAATCACGGCCATTATGCCCCGGCGCGGAAAATGATTGAGGCCGGAGTGGTGGTCGCCCTTTCGACCGACTGCAATCCCGGTTCCAGTTATACCGAATCTCT
>CALMKK010000302.1 GCA_937867135.1 uncultured candidate division Zixibacteria bacterium | reverse complement strand
ATATATTCAAATGGACGGCGGTCGCGGCCTCGGTGGCAATCGTGGCCTTTATTTCTATTCATGAATATCGCGCCGCTCATCCGGGAGCGGGAATATTAAGCCCCAAAACGAAGCCGGCGCCGGCCCTTCAGGGTATACAAAAGGAACCCGTTATAACTATGCCCGTCGATTCCGCCGAAGGCGCGCCTTCGGAAAAATCAAAACCCGCACTCGCTTTGAAGATGGAACAAAAGGAAGAAGTCGGTATAGCCAAAATTATTGCACCCTCAGTCGCCAAAACCGAAAGGCCGGCGGAAAAAGATAATTTGGCGGCGGTTCAAACCCCTGAAATAGTCGATTACCAAGAAGTGCCGCCGGCCGTTAAGCCCGTCCCGGAAGAAAGTGGGGAGGCGACATCGTCGCAATCGGAAAAAAATGAAACCGTACCAAAGCAAATTGTGCCGTCGGTAGCGCTTCTCAAAGAAGAGACTCCATTGACAACCGCTCTTCAAAATGGAAAAGGCGCAAATAAATATACCGCCGCCCGGTCGCTGGAAGCCGAGGGAAAAGCAGATTTATCCAAAACCGTTTCTATTGATGCTATCTCAGGTGAAGACAATCTGGAGACCTATGCCGAATGGAGACGGCGCCTGGAATATCTGGAAGCCCGCCATGGAAATATTCTGAACGGGCATACCTATGAATCGGCGGCTAAGAGTCGTATTGGGGAGACTTCCCTGCGTTCAACCATCGCCGGTTTTGCCGACGCCTATTATAATATCGCCCGCTTGACACCGATGCCGACAGAGCGCGCTGAAATGATTGCCCGTCTACAAACCCTTTTGCGCCGCTCCGATGCGGTGATGGCGATTTTAATCAAAAATTACCTCGGATTTCTGTGGACCTACAATTAATGAATCTTTTTGGCGGCGATTCCGTAATTTAATCATAGATAACGGAATAAAATTTTAGCCGGGAGGTCCGATGCAGAAAAGACTTTACCGCTCTCGTTTGGATAGCAAAATCGCCGGAGTATGCGGGGGACTGGGGGAATATTTTGATGTCGATCCCACGCTGATTCGAATCATTTTTCTGTTGATGATATTGGCGCACGGGGTCGGCTTGATTGCTTATATAGTGGCTTGGATTGCGATGCCGCGTAAGCCGTTTGAATTGGCGATCGAACCGTCGGATCAAAACGCCGGGCCGACTGCTCCGGTCCGGGATAGCGGCTGGGGCCGTTTTCTTCCCGGAGCCATTTTGATTTTGGTGGGGGGGTTATTCCTTCTCGATCATCTCTTTTGGTGGTTCGGGTTCAGTTTTGCACTATCCATCATGCTGGTGCTTCTGGGAGCATTGCTTCTTCTGACAGCCGGCAAAAAAGAGAAAAACGATATTAATCCACCTCAGCATGCGGAGGCCTTGAAATGACGCCTAGCCGGTTTCGTTGGGGATTGCTGTTTATTGTAGCCGGAGTGATGTTGCTTCTCAACAACTCCGGAGCATTATCCTGGGATTATTGGGGGGAACTCTTGATGTGGTGGCCCCTGATTCTGATTGCCATCGGGATTGAAAAGATTTTTTTGAGAAGCAAATTGCAGTTTATCTCTTATCTGGCCCCTTTGATTCTGATTGCGGGCATGGTTTATATCGCTTGCGATGTCGGTTCTCAGGATCGCCTGCACGATTACTTTTCCTCTTATCGCTGGGAAGAAAGTGCCGACCCGGACATCAAGGAAATTGATGCTGTCATTAATCACGGCCGAGCCGATCTTTTCATCAACAGCGGCGCCGATTTGGCCGCGGCTCGTTTCAATCGCTTTTCACGAAAACCGAAAATTGACTTCCAGAAAAACAATGGTATTGCCCGTCTGGAATTGAAAAGCAGCTCATTTTGGAATAGAGGTGCCATTGTCATAAATCACGGCCGTTTCGGCCGGGATTGGAATATTTCATTCTCCGAAGAGACCCCACTGCGGCTGGAATGTCGCGGCAATGACGCCGATATCAGCCTCAATATGGAATCGATACCACTAGAAAATATTAAAATAGACGATCGCAACGGTGATATAAACCTGAAAATTGGTGACTTGCGGCCGAAGGTCGACGCCGAAATTGAAGGGCCCGATGCCAGATTGCGGGTCAGAATCCCCAGCCTGTGCGGGATAAAAGTATCGGGGCAGGATTATGTCACCTATCTGAAAAACCTTGGTTTGGTTGAGCAGAACGGCTTCTACTTATCCGATGGATTTGATACTTCCAAAGTCCAGATAATGCTGACCCTCGGTAATAAATTACAACATCTCTCAATAGACCGCTATTGAGTATGTCCCATCCGTCCGGTAGTAAGGCCGCCTTTTCGGGCGGCCTTTCCGTTTTCCCCCGAGAATAGTAAAAATGGGTTGATTTTTCTTCTATTTTCGCTTTTTTTAACGCCGCATGTCGAAACCATATAAACTATCGGCTTTTGCCGGAAAAATAATCGCCGTAGATGGACCGGCTGGTGCGGGCAAATCGACCACGGCCCGTTTACTGGCGGCCCGACTCGGATATATTTATTTGGATACCGGAGCGATGTATCGTGCCGTCACTCTTTTTGCCCTTAAAAATAATATTCTGCCGGAAGATGGTGTGGCACTGACGGAGACCGCGCGAAAACTGACCATTGAATTTCGCGTTGAAGGCAATATTAATAAGGTCTACCTCAACGGGGCGGATGTAACATATTTGATTCGGACCCCGGAGGTGACCAAAGCGGTCTCGGCGGTATCGGCCCACGCCGGTGTTCGGGAGGCGCTGGTTCGACTGCAACGGGAAATCGGGAAAAAGGGAAATGTGGTCGCCGAAGGACGCGACACGACTTCCGTTGTCTTTCCGGAAGCCGATTTGAAAATTTATCTTGATGCATCTATTGCCGAGCGGGCCCGGCGGCGGGTTCTTGATTTTGCGCGGATGAATCTTCCCACCACCGTGGAAGAACAAACAAAGGAATTGACCCGCCGCGACGCTCTCGACAGCGGCCGCAGTGCCTCGCCCCTGATGCGGACCGGCGATGCCATTGTGGTCGATACGACTAATTTATCGATTGAAGAACAGGTCGATAGAATCATAAAATTGGCCAAATCCCGCTTCATCAAATTATGATACTCACTTATGGCGCCGCCGCCGTCATTATTCAAACTCTAACGCGGATTCTTTTCCGCATTAAGATTGTTGGCCACCAGCATATTCCCAAAACCGGGGGATTCATTCTCGCCAGCAATCATATTTCCTATTATGATCCGCCCCTGATGGGTAGTTTCGCGTGGCGCGAAATGCACTTCATGGCCAAAAAAGAGCTTTTCCGCAATAGGATTTTCGGCGCCCTGATTTCCCATTTAAATGCGCACCCGATTAATCGCAATGGCTTTGATAAATCGGCGATTGATACGGTCGTGACTTTGTTGAAAAAGGGAAAGAATGTGGTGATTTTTCCCGAGGGGACGCGGGGCAAAGGGGTTGACTTCCTGCCGGCCCGCCCCGGTATTGCCATGATTGCCCAGGCATCGGGGGTGCCAGTCGTGCCGGCCTTTATTTCCGGCTCCAATCATTTGAAAGCCTGCTTCTTCGGCAAAATGCGAATGTCAATAATCTTTGGCCCAGCAATGACGGCCGACGAAATTGCGGCTTTTTCCAGGGATAAAGAAGGCTACCGGCGGCTGGCCGACGAGATTTTGAATCGTATCAGAATTTTGAAAGAAGATTATATGAAATCTCAAATGGGCCATTGACTTTTGAGAAATATTGTGTATTAATTGCAGGTCAGGTCGATATTAATTTAACGCCTGCATATAAGATTGAATATCCCATAGACGGCTTTCCGTCCTTAGGATAAATATACTGTTTAAGGAGGATTTTTAAACAATGGCCGATGCCCCAAATCGCGTGCAAAGAAATTTCGAATCGACAGGAGGTGAACAGTCGAAGCTGACCAAGCGGAAAGCCGGGTTGGCAAAAAAAACTAAGATCAAAAAAGTCAAATTGGCTAAAAAGACGGATACTGATGTCGTCACTCAATCGGTCCAAGCGGAAAAACCGACCGAGCAAATTATCACCGCTCGTCGCCAGCGTCTGGCGGAACGAGTAATCACCCGCAAAGAAACTACACAAAAGCCGGAACCGGAGACGGTGGCCTCGATGAAACTCACCGACATTAACAGTCGGGAGTATTCCCAGGAAGAGTATAAGCGACTTCTGGAAATGTATGAAGGAACCATCAAGGATATTAAAGAAGGTGAAATTGTAAGCGGAACGGTGCTCGGTGTTACCCGTGACGATGTTATTGTCGATGTCGGATTTAAATCCGAGGGGATAATTCCGATCGGCGAATTTCCGGAGCCGATTAACATTGCCGTTGGTGCGAAAATCGATGTTTATCTGGAACAGATTGAAGATCAGAACGGTCAACTAGTCCTGTCCAAGCAAAAAGCCGATTTCATGCGGGTCTGGGATCGTATTCAAGATGCCCACGACTCGGGCGAATTGGTTCAGGGCCGGGTGATGCGCCGTATCAAGGGCGGTGTGGTGGTCGACATAATGGGTGTCGATGCCTTCCTGCCCGGTTCGCAGATTGCGCTTCGCCAGGTGCCCGATTTTGATGCTTTGATCAACTCCATGATGGACCTTAAGATTATAAAATTGAATAAGAATCGCCGGAATATTGTCGTTTCCCGCCGCGTAGTTCTCGAAGAAGAACGGGAATCGAAAAAGGCGACTCTTCTCAAAGAAATTCAGGTGGGACAGGTTCGCGAAGGGATTGTCAAGAATATCACCGATTTCGGAGTATTTATTGACTTGAGCGGTGTCGACGGCCTTCTGCATATCACTGATATGTCGTGGGGACGAATCAAGCATCCGAGCGAAATGGTATCGCTGGGCGACAAGATTTCCGTGAAGATTCTGGATTTTGACGATCGCACATCCCGAATTTCACTCGGCCTGAAGCAGTTGACTCCATATCCGTGGGAAAATATCGAAGAGAAATATCCCATCGGAAAGAAGGTCACCGGCCGCGTGGTCTCTATCACCGATTACGGTGCATTTGTCGAACTGGAAAAAGGTGTCGAAGGACTCATTCATATTTCCGAAATGTCCTGGACACAGCATATCAAACATCCCTCCAAGATTATGAATGTCGGGGATAAGATCGATGCCGTGGTTCTTTCGGTGGATAAAGAGAATGAGAAAATATCGCTCGGTATCAAGCAGATGGAGCCGGATCCCTGGGAGACTATCGAACGGAAATATCCGGTCGGAAAAATTGTCTCCGGGAAGGTCCGCAACCTGACCGCTTTCGGGGCCTTTATCGAACTGGAAGAAGGTATCGACGGTCTCATACATATTTCGGATATGTCCTGGACCAAGCGTATTCAGCATCCTTCGGAATTGATGAAGAAGGGCGACAAAATCGAGGTTAAAATCCTGCGTATCGATCATGAAAATCGTCGTATTTCACTCGGCTTCAAACAGCTGAAAGACGACCCATGGCCGGAAATCGCCCGGAAATTCTCAATTAGCTCGGAATGTCTGGGAACGGTCAGCCGGGTTTTGGATCGGGGCGTGACGGTTGATCTGGACGGTGAAGTGGAAGGATTTGTTCCGACCGCCCAATTGGGCAAACCGGATTTGGCCAATCCCGCCGA
>CALMKK010000301.1 GCA_937867135.1 uncultured candidate division Zixibacteria bacterium | reverse complement strand
GTTGGCCGTCGGTCCCGCCTCCGACCGATATCAAGGGCTTTGTCGGGGTGTTGGCCACGACCATGTCACGGGGTGAAGCTCATGAATTTTCCGAGAGCAGCTTTGCCATTTTGAGCCGCGATTATATGATTCTGAGCCTGCGAATGGGGTATCATTTTTCTACCATTGAAGCCATGACCAGCGCTGAGGTGAACCGAAATTATATTCGCCTGCAGTTCAAAGAAGGCGGGGCGTCTCTCGACAGGCGATTGCGACGGATAAAGCTGTTGACCGATATTCTGACGGCAATCGGCTTTGAACATCACGGCCGGGGGGATTTTCTTGATGCCGTTATATCCCATAGAAGCATGGAAGATATCAACGAGAAGTTATTTCTGCTCGGCCGAATCACGATTTTAACAAAGCAACTTGACATGGCCCTTTCGAGCGATTCCGTAGCTCAGTGGTATACCGAAGATATTATGAAGAAATTGGCTATCATTGACATTAAGCCGGATCAACAATGAGCACGATCGTTGACAAGACGCGCCGGGCCATCGAGTTATTTTTCGACTTCCGATATTTAGCCATAGTAGGATACATCCTATTCCTGATCGTCCTGAGTGTCGCGATTTATCTGATATATCAGAGTTCCGGAATAATGCGCGACAGAATTAACAAGGATTTCAATGAACAGCAGTTAATTCTGGCGCGTCAGGCCAGCTCCCAAATTGACGGAATACTGCATGATATCGAGACCGAATTGAAAAGTCTCAGTCACTCATTTGCCACAATACCCAATGCCGTCGATTTCAGGCTGGCGATGCAGGAAATGGCCCTAAGGACCGAGCACAAAGGGGTAATCGAGGTCGGCGTTTTGGATCTGAGCGGTCAACAATTGTATTCATACGTAGTTCCCGGCTTCCAGTCTCTTCCAATAAAAGAAATAGAGGAAGCCTGCCGCCTGGAAGACCCCTGGCAACCTTTTCCGGCACGGCTGTATGTGGAACATATCGATCAGGACAGCTCGAATGTAAAAGGTATCCTTTGCACAAATATCCTTTCCAATAAATCCGCCAGGATCACGCTATATGTAAGGCTGGATCTTTCGAATATGGTCGGCGCGGTGACACGTGACATACGTTCCGGCAGGACGGGATACGCCTGGGTCATTGATGAAACAGGGATGTTCATCTATCATCCGGAACACGATTTCATCAATAAGAACGCTTTTACCGCCCGCTATGAGCGCAGACCCTACATAAGCTTCACGCAGATCAACGACATAATGCGGAATCAGATGCTGAAAGGAGAAGAAGGTACCGGGGTTTACGAAAGCGGATGGCACCGCGGCGTTGAGGGAAAGATGACCAAATTGATTGCTTTCACTCCGGTGCACAGTTCGGTTCTATCGGCCAAGCAAGTATGGTCGGTGGCTGTCGCCGCGCCGATTTCCGAGGTCGCCGAAGCGACTCATCAAGTGTATGTAAGACAACTTTTCGCCGAAGCGGCGATAATTGCTGGGCTATTCGTTTTCGGTATAATGTCCGCCGTATATCATCGGAGAATCTCGCGGGCACTGAAAAACCGGGTCAATTTGCAGGAAGAATTGATCACCAGTATTCTGCAGAATTCGGTCGATGCCATTATATTTATCGACAATGACAATCGTGTTAAAGTATGGAATCGAGGGGCGACCCTGATTTTTGGCTACCGGGCCGATGAGATGATCGGCCAGACATTTCACCGACTGGTGCCGCCCGACATTGATGCCGACGAAGAACTTCAGCATATTCAGGAAGAAGTGAACAAGAACGGATATATCCGCAATTATCGCGCCCAGCGGATGACCAAGGACGGCCGTCGGATTACAATTGATTTGTCGCGCACCGCCATTCATTCCAATAACGAGGAAATAATCGGCAGCACCGCCATAATCAAGGATGTGACGGAAAAGATGGAATTGGAGCAGAAGATTTATAATACCGAAAAACTGGCATCGATCGGCATTCTCGCCGCGGGGGTGGCGCATGAAATAAACAACCCTCTGGCCATTATTCTCGGTTTCAATGATCTTCTTCTCGAACGGTTCAAGCCGGGGTCGCCGGAATTTGAAGATCTCAAAATGATTGAGGAAAACGCCAATCATGCCAGGAAAATCGTGGAAAATTTATTGGGATTTGCCCGAATCACGGAAGGACATGAAGACACTATTGACATTGTACAAAGTCTTCAGACCGTCGCCGGCATCGTCAAAAATACTTTAATGACCAAGAAGATCGTACTCAGCATGGCGGATTTGCCAGTGTCTCTTCCCCGGGTGGGCGGTGACGCCCGGGAATTTCAGCAGGTGATATTTAATTTAATAAATAACGCCGCGGCCGCCATGGAAAAAGGGGGCGGTATTCTGACACTCTTGGCCCAGGCCGAGTCGGGATGGGTGAATGTCAGTGTCACTGACACCGGCATCGGCATATCGGAAAAAATTAAACAGAGAATATTCGACCCGTTCTTTACCACCAAGAAGGTCGGCGAGGGAACCGGACTGGGACTTTCTCTCTGCTACGGGATCATGAAAAAATACGGCGGCAAAATCAATTTTTCAAGTTCCAGCGCCGAAGATTTTCCCGACAGGCCGAGCGGATCCACCTTCGTTATATCTCTGCCAATCATGCAGTCTCATGAATCGGAGAAAGGAGGCGATGAATGACACAGAAAATATTGGCCCTGGATGACGAACTCCATATGCTTAAGCTTCTGGAACGAATCATCAAGGAAAAACACCCTATCAGATTTTGACCACCAACAATTCCCTCGAAACTCCGGAAATTCTGGAGAGGAATCAAATCGATCTGATAATCACCGATTTGAAAATGCCCGGACTGGACGGGCTGGAGATCCTTAAGTACGTCAAGGAGAAGAATCTGCCGATAGAAGTCATCATCATTACGGCGTTCGGCTCTCTTGAGACCGCCATTGAGGCTTTGTCGCGCGGTGTTTTCGATTACATAACAAAACCTTTTAAAAAGGAACAGATAGTATTTGCGGTGGATCGAGCCATGCGATTTCAGAGTATGAAACGGGAGAATGAGCTATTGACCGGAATTATGACATGTGAACCGTACGAAAGCGCCGTGCAGGTTTTCAGAAGGGAATATATCCGTCGCCTGGGGTCAAGATACGCAGGTGACGTAAAGGCGATGGCCGAGCGATCCGGCCTGCCGCCCAACGGAATCAGTACGACGTTGCAGGATGATAAGGCGAACGAATAAGCGGAAGCAGACTATTTTCCGATTTATCTCGATAGATAAGAAAGGATATCAATGATTGAAATTAAACGAGTCTCAGAGGTGATGATTCCCCTGGATAAATATCCACATATTCCCTATTGGTTCACATTGCGCCAGGCGATTGCGGTTTTGGAGAAATCGGAATTGGAAATAAACGGGCGCAAGTCGCTGCCGCGGGTGATTCTGGTTTTT
This sequence comes from uncultured candidate division Zixibacteria bacterium, assembly GCA_937867135.1. Lineage (GTDB taxonomy): Bacteria > Zixibacteria > MSB-5A5 > GN15 > PGXB01 > UNRQ01. Next base: position 113 of record CALMKK010000301.1, on the reverse strand, counting down.
GACGAGAAATACCGTCTTATGGGAATGGTGCGCCGGCGCGATTTGATGCGCGGTCTGGCACCGGCGTTTCTGGGCGCGGGATCAAAAGATTATCATATGAAGCTCTTCGATAT
>CALMKK010000300.1 GCA_937867135.1 uncultured candidate division Zixibacteria bacterium | reverse complement strand
TTCGTGATACGACCGATTACGGGAAATTCGGCGGTGCGAAATAGCTCGGCCAGTTTTTGCGGTGAAAGATGACTGCGAAAAACCAGCGCGACCGAGGGGAGCGGTACGGTGGGCAGGGCACCTCCGCCCATCTCTCCCTGGGAGCCCTCCAAAATAATTTTATCACCGGCATTAATTTGCTTGAGAAGGCGCCGCCCCTTCTCATACATTTCCGATTCCTTGACAGCGGCCAGGCGCCATAATTTTATGTTTTCACGCCAGGTTCCGTCAAAATAGTAACTCAGCAATTCTTCAACGGCTGAAAAGATTATTTTATCGACCCGCAAGGCCCGATATATCGGATTCTTTTTCAATTTGGCTATCATCGCCGTATCTCCGACAATTAATCCCGATTGCACTCCACCGAGCAATTTATCTCCGGAAAAACAGGTCAGTGCGGCGCCGTCACGCACGGAACTCTGGACAGTCGGTTCGGGCCGTCCGGCGAATTCGGTAGTATCGATAAAAACGCCGCTACCCAGATCATTGACCACCGGGACATCGTTGGCCCGGCCGAGAGCGGTCAATTCCTTGAGCGACGGCTCCTCGGTGAATCCCGAAATGGCAAAATTGCTGCGATGAATCTTTAAAATTAAAGCCGGCTTATTGTCAAGGGCCGCCCGATAGTCCGCCAGGGTGGTAATATTGGTCGTACCAATTTCCATCATCTTTGCCCCGGAACGGTGAATGATGTCAGGTATTCGAAAGCCGCCTCCGATTTGCACCAATTCGCCCCGGGAAATCACGACCGGACGTTTATTGGCAAAAGTATTTAGTATCAAAAATAACGCGGCGGCATTATTATTGACAATAGTTCCGGCGCCGGCTTCGGAGAGAAGGGCCAGATATTTCTCGGCCAAATCGCCGCGCCGGCCGCGCTTTCCGGTATCAACTTCAAATTCGAGATTTCCGTAGCCGGTTACCTGACTCTTGATATTATCAAAAAGACGGTCGGACAACGGAGCCCGCCCAAGATTGGTATGAACCAGAACGCCGGTGCCATTTATTACCCGGCCAATTTTTTTTCGTTTTCCCGCAAGGATATCGGATATGATTTTGGCCTTGAACCGGCTCAGCGCGATTTCTTCATATTTATGCCCCAACTCATCCTTCAAGGTCTCAATGGAAAGGCGGATAATTTCCACAATAAGCGGGCGGGGCAAGCCCGTACCGGCCTGAGTAATATTTTCGTCCGAAGTCAGAATTTCGACCGCCGGGATATCCCTTTTGGATTTGATGATGATATCATCCATAATTATAGCCCGTAAATTACGGTACTGATTACCTTCCCGACGGCGGCCAGTGATTGGGGTGAGCAGTTTTCCGGGGTATCGTGACTGGTGTGCCATTCGGGATAAACAAAGTCAATGACCACCGCGGCCGGAATGCCGATCGTCAGGAGAGAGAGGTGGTCGTCGTAAACGGCATAGCCAACCGAGTCTATAAAGGCCTTTTGATTCAGCTCGGCCGCCGTTTTCCAAATCAAGTCAGTGACCTTGGGAGCGTATTCGCTGGAAAACTCCTCCTTGTATATTTTCAGATTTTTATCCCCAATCATATCCAAGAGAACGGCAAAGCGATATTGATTTTTGTCGATTCGGGTGACAAAATATTTGGCCCCCAAAAAATATTCATCCAGATTTCCCGATTCCCCCCAATCTTCCCCGTCAAAAAACACTAAATCAATATTGGCCCGTGGTTTTTTGATGGTAAAGAGCCGGCCCAATTCCATCAGGACGGCGACGCCCGAAGCACCGTCATTGGCGCCGTCGATCGGCAGCATTTTCTTGGCCGGATCATTATCATTTTCGGCCCGGGGACGGCTGTCGTAATGAGCGGCGAATAGATAATTATCTTTGGCTCCGGCGTCGGTTCCCCGGAAATGAACCAGTATATTCATCATCGGAATTACTTTACCGGTAATTTGATCTCTATGGACAAATTGCATGGTGTCGATTTTTGCCCCCAATGAGTCGAAAAAGGAAATCAGGTAATTTTGGCAGCGGCGCGAATTTTCTGTCCCGGGCACGCGCGGCCCAAAAGAAACCTGCTTGATCAGAAATTCAAAGGATTGGGCGCCGTCAAAAGGTGGCGGTATTATTTTGTCATTTGACCCGCAGGAGACAAAAGCAACGCCGATTAAAAATAGAAAAAGAATACGCATCTTTTAAAATTCCAATTAATAGACGAAGGAAAGCATGGACGATGGCAATGTCAACCAAATATTTTAGAAGTTAATATCGACCCAAATGCGCACTTCCCGAGCATGGGTCTTAGTTTGCTGGGCAATATCATTTGTGTCCTGCCACCGCCCGGCGATTCCGCCTCTGATCTGCGATGAAAAAGTATAGGAGATATTCGGAATGACGGAGAAATCGGTCCGCTCGCCGGAGGAGGCCAGAGGATTGTCCTCGACGGCGCTTTCCAGTTTCTGTCGACGGAAATTGACATCGACCGAGATCGACATTGTGGAATTGAATTTCATTCGACCCAACAGGGGAATTTTGATGCCGGTGGGGGCGGAGAATGAATATTTCCCGGATACGCTTAAATTGCTGGTCCGATCACGCTTTTTTGTTGTAATTTTGCCGTTGTCGGAATTGTAATATACTTCATAATTGACCGACTTATCCGTATTAACGGCAATATTGAAGCCATTTATCACGTCGAAAGTAAACGACAGGAGCGGCCGCTGAGTGGTCACCGTCCGCTCCACGACTTTAAATCCTGTTTGAAGATTAATCGATTCCGAACGGCTGCGCGAATATCCGGTGCGAGGGTTGAATCGTCGAATAAGAGGATTCAATATTTTGATGGTTTTAAGGGGCCGGATCGAAAAACGGATATCCGGGAAATTGGTCTGAATATCTTTTTGCGGACTAATCGGTTTAATAATGTCCTGACTGATTTTCCGGCTGTAAGTAACATCGGTGCGGATACCGCCCAAAAAATCGAGTCCTGATCCAAGCGTTATGCCGGTACTTTTGGAAGTAAAAGTGGAGCGCCCTTGAGTCGTGGATGAGGAGTCAATAACGGCCCCCACATCCTCAGCGATGCCGAAGCGGAATTGCCATTTGGCCCGGGAACGAAGACCGGTATAGGAGTAATTATACCGCTGATTATACTCATAGGTGACGGGATTGATCCATCCTGTCAGGAGGTGCATGATATTGTTAACCGGGGCGAAGATACTTTCGAGGGGGCCCTTTTTCTTTTCGACGACCGTTACTCCGGGTCGGGCGGGGCCTCGTCCGGAACCGCTTTTTTTAGTCCCGGGGAATAATTTGCCGATGCTAAAGTCACCGCTGATCCCGTACGATTTGGTGGCCCCAATATTGCGAGTGAGGTCATTGATATTTAAATCCTCGCGATAGCTGGTGGAGAAATTGAAGCGGTGCGTGAAAAAAGCAAACAGGTTGGGGGTATACGAGGTGCCGAAATTTTCGGAATAGTTGGTCTCTCTCCCCAGATGTATATCACTCAATTTAAGTTTGACCGTATTGGGGTCGGTCATGTCCCGTTTGGAGTCGAGATTATAATTTAGATTGAGGTTTTCGGAAATTTTATAAGCCAGGCGCATATCGTAGTGGAAATCGCGTCGGAAACTGCTTGATTTGAAGTGGCTGGAATTTTCCGATAGATTGAGAGTCCGGTTGAAATCGCCGCTGGTGCTAAAGGTACTGGGCAGGAAGTAAAAGTGGTTACCGCTCATTTTGTTCAAAATCGGAATCGGCTTGGTCCAGAAAAACGGCTTAATACCTGGTACGGAGCTGAAATTCAATTCATAACGGCTGCCGACATGATAGTTTTCGTTGAAGGAGTAGGGCGAGGCGGGAGAGCGACCTTGACTTCGGTTATAAGAGAAATTGGAGCGGATGCGATTCAACAGCATGGTAAACAACGGATTTCTGGTTTTGAAATTGACGCTTTCCGACACCGACAGACTTCTGGAAATTCCGATGGTGCTTTCGCGGTCGCGTAATTCGGCGGGCAGGATAATATCGGACCCGAAACGGAGCAAGGGGACATTGGTCGATTTCGAGTAACTCATGGAAACGGGGATGGAAGCGTTCAAGGCGCGCGGCAGGAATTTATCGACTCCGAAATTGAAGCCAAAGGTGTAGCTGGTGACGGATCTGCCGCTTCCCAGGTTATCCGACGACCCGCCGCGGGTGGAAGAGGAAATCTGCCGAAAATAGCTGTTTTGATAATTGACGCCGACGCTGTATGAAAAGAGATCGGCACAATTACCGCTGGCTGTTATACGAGCGGCGGTTCCGACATCACGGCGAACATCATCGAGCCGAAGCTCATCGACCCAGACATCTCCAGTTGCGGCCGCGGTCGTATCAAGGTTTACGACGCCGCAGGCAAGATATTTAACTTTGGTGATATTGGGTTGACCGAAAATGCGATAATGGCCGACGGTCGTATCATACGGGAGATTGCTGTTAGCGGCGCGGCTCTGATTCAGATATTCCTTAATGCCGGTGATGGCATTAAAATCGATAGTGACTGCGTTATTATCCGACCAACCGGGATCAAGGACCGCATGATATTCATAATAATTGAGGCTATCGGGACCGACCCGGAAGAAAAATAAAACCGATTGGTGAGCGGTTCCGGTGTCGCCGTGCACAAACATTTTCAGAGTGCGATAACCCAGAAGATTAGGGGTATCAAATAAAATTTTCTTGGCGATTCCGGTATCGCCATTGACCAGATTTTCATAATGAAGCAGGAGCGACTGCTCCGGTTCGGTGGTGCCTTTGTTTTTATCGTAAAAACCAGTCACCCCGGGCGGAGGCATGTAGTCGGCATTTTCCTGAGTATTGGCGACGGCGACTTTAAATTTGGAGGTGGTTAATTGATTCGGGACAGCGGTTTTAAGAGTATCCTGCCAGAGGGATTGAATTAAATCCATGGCCGCGATATTTATCTCAATACTATCACCCCGGGGCGATTCAATCCATATCCGGGCGTAATTAATCTGGGACCAAATAGGACTTCCAATGACGGTATCGATTGAAGCCGAATCCTTCAGGGGGATTCGAAAGGTTCGCCACTGGTGGAAATCGGATCCCTCGACATAGAAATCACGTGAAGAAAGATCCACTTTATAGGAAAAATATCCGTTTTCTCTATCAAGCCCCCCGTTTTGAGAGATATCTTCGCCGTCCGGGCGAGTACGGTCGCCGTCCCCTTTGTTCCCCTCCGTCCCATTTATGCGAGAATAATCATATTTATTGGTATAGTCCCAGTCATCGCCATTCGGGTCGGGATTGCTTACGGGATTGTAGCTTCCGTCGCCTTCTTCGTTATCGGGTATGCCATCCAAGCCGACATCTTCGCCGGCGTCATAAAGGTGATTTCGATAGCCGTTGATTGGTCTATCTTCTTCGTCGTCCAGGCCATTGCCATTGACATCTTCCGAAATCCTGCCCAAATCAATATGAAGTATTCCTTCAAAACCGCGGATACGCATTTCCAATAACTGAGTGCGATCCTGGTTGGCCGAACCGAGCGAAAGATAACGCATAATGCCGGCCCAGGCGCTGTCGGGGCCGAAATTGACGGCGGAATCTGGTTTCTCGCCCCATCGCTTGTCAAATTTATTGGGATTAAATATTAATGAAAGGGTCTGAGTGCCGCTTTCTTCGGTTGAAACATCCCGGTTCCAAATTTCTCTGGTAGAGATCAAATCATAGGGATTGTACCAAATCATATTGCTGCGATATCGGGTCGTGGAGTCGAGCACCGCGGGTCGGGACGAGGCGGTCCAGGTCGAACGCAGAACCCCCAGAGAATAGGCATCACGCGTCCCTTCAAAATCATCCAGATAGGCGACGCCGTCAACGTTGGGGTTGGGGTAAGATTTCGCAATTTCGCCGGAAATCATAAGATTCGAGTTGGCCGTAGTGGAATAGAGGGGCATCAGGTTCGCCACTTTCGACAGGAAATTAGGCTGCAATTTAAATGAGCCATCGAAGTCAAGGACGGTGGCACGGGAGGTTTCCTGACCCACTTTCGGTTTGCGGTCGGTGGCCTTATCCGATTTGTAAAGATAAGTGGAACCCAATTTCAGATTGTCGCTGACCTCATATTCGCCGCGTAGGCCGAAGAGTGTTTTCTTTTCGGCGGAAATGAAGGGGGTATATTCATATTCAATATTCACATCGGAATTGGGATCGACGGCATTTTCTTTCAAGAATCGGATTTGACCGAAATCGTACTGGATATCATAATCTTCCCCTTTAACAAGTGCCACGCCGTTGACCGTGATTCGCTCCGAGCCTTCTATAATATTGGGACGCCCCAGGCTGATTTCGGTTAAGCGGCTGCGGTTGCTGACTTCAATATAGTACTGACTGGCGGTAATAGTGCTTTGATCCATGATACCCAGGGTATATATCTGGCTGACTTTTGCATCAAGGGTGTCACCGTCAAAGCCGACCGGGTCATCGAAAGGTTTGCGACTGGGGAAAATGAGGAGACCTCGAACGGGATCGACCAAATTGGTATTATCCACATCGACTCGATTATCTTTGCCGCCCTGGCCGGAGGGTCCGGTTTGATCCAGGCCCAAAATATCAATATACGGTGTGCCATTCTGGTTATCGAGATTGCTATTATCTCCTTCCGTTCCCTGCGCTCCGATAAAGATTTTTATCTCAAGGCCGCTGACATCGATGTTCGAGCTTCCCAAATAATAGACATTGCGCCAGAGATAATCCCAGGTCTTCTGTCCCTGATGAGGGTTGGCACTTTTGATTAATTTCAATCGGTACGGCATGCTGGAAATATCGCCATAAACGGTTGAATCGCCATTAGTATGTTTGATGACCATGTAGATGCCTATTTCGCTCATGGTTCCGGCGTTGGGAGTTTCAAAAATGACCGCATAATAGGGTCGATACTGGTCAAATTCCTCACGGCCGCATTCCTGGACATATTCAGAATACGAGGACTCATCCAGATAGGCGGGATTGGTAGTATCGTTGGGATCGACCCAAAATTTGGCTTTGAGTTTGGCGGTGTTGTCATTGCCATAGGATTGAATTACTTTAAATACTTTCAGATTTGTGATGACATCACCTTTTTGAAATTCACTGGGAAGACCCAAATCGAAAATTTTACCGTCGGCATAACTATAATCGCGAATATTGTATTTATTGGTGCTACCGGTGGCCGTAATGGAATTCCTTTCGGTCGTGCCTTTCTCCTGGCTGGCGATAGCGGTCAAATTTAAACCGCCGATCTGGGCCTGCGTTTTAATTCCGAATAGACCCTGAATTCGAGAAGAGTAGCCGACAAATTGGGTATTGGGGAGAGAAAGGTTCGTATTTCCCGCTTCAATGGTTTTAATAATGTCATCCTCATCCCCCTTGTATCGAATGATGATACGGTTGGCGAGAGGGATATCGGTTTTTGAGTCTTGAGAAACTGAAACCGATATTTTTGATCCGATGGTTCCATTAATATCGAATCGGGATATCTGTTCCATATTCAGAGATGAAAATTTATTTTGGCGGAAAGTGGCCGTCGAGGTGCGGTCATCCCACTGTGAACGTCCCGAAAAATTGATGGAATGAGATCCGGAGACCTTTAACCCGGCGCCCCCCTCGCCAAAAAGCGATTCAATGGCTTTCGATTTCAGGGGGATATTTACGGCCAGAAGACCGCCGGCTTTCTGTTTTTGCTCTTTGGATAAGGCCTGGGAGCGGTATTCCCCGAGTTTAGTGGAAAAATAATAATTGCGCCGATATTCCATGTAATCGTGAGCATTAACGGCCCGAGGAATATATGAGCTATTAATATCGCCATGCTTAAAATACTGGCCGGTGAAGGTAATAGTATTTTGCTCATAATTTCCCTCGGTGGCCCGAGAAGGGGTTTCATAGGGACGGCGGAGCCTGGGAGAAGTTGAATTTGATATTGAAAAAACGACCCGTTGATCCTCGGACGGGAATGGAGCTAAAAAGCCCTGCGGAGTGTTCAGATTATAATAAAAGGTCGGTTCGCCGGCTGAGACAAAAGTCCCTGCCGCCGAAAGGATAAGCAAAATAAAGATTTTTTGGAGCCGCGAGTTCGTGATAATAACCGTCGGCTAAATGGTCTATTTTACATCATTAAAAAGGTTCGATAGGCAATCCTTCCCTAAAACTTTCCAAGATAAGTTATTTCCTCGCTTAAGTCTACACCGAATTTCGCTTTCACTTTCTTCTTCAATATCTCGGCAAGATGGTAAATATCCTTAGAATGGGCCGAACCGTTGTTAATAATAATATTGGCATGGTTTCCATAGACCCGGGCACCGCCGTAGCTGATGTCTTTGGCGCCAATTTCGTCAAGCAATTTGCCGGCGGGAAGTTTCCCATACGGCTGGCTATCGTCGGGAATATTTTTAAAAAAACAACCGGCGGAGTGTTCTATTGAGGGCAATTTGGACATTCTGGCCGCCATAATTTCCTCAATTTTGCACCTAATTTTCTCCTTGTCGCCCATTTTGAGTGCAAATGTAGCTTTGGTCACAAATTCCCGGGTCTTTTTCAGTTTTGAATAGCGGTAATTAAATTCAAAATATGGGGCCATCTCAATTCGAATATTTCCCAATCTATCAACAAGTTCCACCGATGACACAGTGTTTCCAATTTCGGCACCATAGGCACCGGCATTCCCGAAGACGGCGCCGCCCACGGTACCCCATATACCAGAGGCAAATTCCAGGCCGGATAGACTATTTTCGGCTGCAAAATCAACCAGGGTTTGGAGTTTTTCACCCGCTCCGCATGTGAGATTCTCGCCTGAGAGTTCCATTCCCATTATGCAGTTGTGAATTATAAGTCCATCATACCCTTCATCTGAGATAAGTAGATTTGATCCTCCTCCCAGCATAAAGAACGGGATTTCCAACTCCGAAGCCGCCTTCACCACGGCCGATAATTCCTCGGTGGAATGTATGCGGGAGTAGAGCTGCGCCGGACCGCCCGTGCCAAACGTATTGAGTTCGGCCAGCGGTTTATTTGTCTCCGCCAGTCCATTGAATTTTTCAATAAATTTCATAATTGCCTTTTTTGGCGCCCGGCTGGATTTTAGGCCCTTCTGCATTAATTAAATATACTCTTATGGCGAAAGGAAATCAAGTCATTATGCGGTCTTGCCGGACATAAGGAATTCCTCCGGCCTATATATCATTGGAGGGTTCAGGAGCATCCGGCCGGTCCGGAGATTTTTCCTCAGTTTTCGGTTCCGGCTTTCCGGATTCATCAAGAAAATTCAAGCGCAGGTCATATAGAGCGGTGGAAAGGAATTTTTCTTCATCCGGATTAAGGTTTCCTTTCATTTTTTCGGCCAGCATGGCCAGCATATCAATGGAGACCCGTGCTTGCTCCAGATTTCGTTCCACCTTTCCGGAAATAGGAGAAGCGATTTTGCCCAGATATTGCATGGATGCGACTTGCAGAGAAATAACCAGTTGAAAAAAATTGGCATCCATTTTTGATTCCGGATCGCTCATTTCATTCTCCTTTCCATATCGAAAGCGGGCCTTTCCAGGGTCAGCCAAATCTGGTGAGAGTTTGTCGAAAATCGGCGGCTTCTGCCAAATAGATTAGCAAATGATGCTCTTCCCTGTCAAGGCTTTTATCATCGGCCAAGAGATGGATCGCAATCTTTCTAGTTATCGGCAAAAGGTCGGTATCAATTGAGAGATCGGCGATTTTTAATTCGGGCAGCCCGTGTTGCCGCGTTCCGAAGAATTCGCCCGGGCCCCGCAATTTAAGGTCCGCTTCGGAAATCTGAAAACCGTCGCTGGTGGCCGCAAAGAGGTCGAGTCGCCGATTCGCAATTTCGCTTATCGGCGGAACAGCGATGGCGATGGCTGTCCCCGGCTTGCCGCCCCGACCGACCCGTCCCCGCAATTGATGCAACTGCGACAGCCCGAATCGTTCGGCGTGTTCAATGACCATAATCGAGGCGGAGGGAATATCGATGCCGACTTCAATCACGGTGGTGGCGACCAGAATATCGAGCTTTCTATCCCGAAAGTCGCGGATGGCTTTTTCTCGGGCATCCTTCTTTATCCGTCCATGTACCAAACCGACTTTAAAATCCGAAAAAACCGTATCCTTCAAGCGGTGATATTCTTCTTCGGCCGCCTGAAGTTCCATCTTGTCGGATTTTTCCACCAGCGGATAAATAAAAAAGATTTGTTCCCCGTCCTGCAATTTGGTTTTGAGGAATTTATAAATTTCCGGACGGGAAGCGGCCGAGCGCCAAACGGTTTTGGTCGGCTGTCGCCCCGGGGGCAGGGATCTTATGGAGGTAATATCAAGATCGCCGTAAAGGGTTAAAGCCAGAGTGCGAGGGATCGGGGTCGCGGTCATAACCAGAGTATCGGGATGGTCGCCCTTGCCGATTAATTGCCCTCTTTGCAAAACCCCGAAGCGATGCTGTTCATCAATTATGGCCAATCCCAGGTTCTTGAATTTTATCGGAGCCGAAAGAAGAGCATGGGTTCCAAAAATAATTGATATATCGCCCTCCTGCAGACGGAGAATGTTTTCGTTTTTTTCCGACTTAATTTGCTTGCCGCTTATCAGGGCCGCTTCAATTCCAATTGCGGCCAGCGGCTCGCGCCAGTTGTGATAGTGCTGTTCGGCCAAAAGCTCCGTGGGAGCCATGAAGGCCGTCTGCAGTTTATTTTCGGCGGCATAGACCGAGGCCAACATCGCCACGACCGTTTTCCCGCAACCGACGTCCCCCTGAAGCAGGCGATGCATCGGTTTATCGTTCTTCATATCCGCGAAAATTTCCCTGACCGCATCAGCCTGGGCATCGGTCAATTTGAAAGGCAGAGCGGTGACGAATGTTTTTAATTTTTGTCCCGGCGCAAGGTAACGATGTCTTTTATTGACGGACGTGTAATTGCGGCGGGTGTTCAAAATCAAATATTGCAGCTGCAGCAGTTCATCGAAAGCAAGGCGTTTGCGGGCGCGTTCGATACAATCCGTACTCTCCGGGTAATGAATATTGAGGATGGCGCGCAATAAGGGCCATTGGTCATATTCTTTAAGATAATCGGCCGGCAGATGGTCATGAATCATATCCCCGACCGATTCCAGGGCCCGATTAATAATCTGGCGCATCACGCGGCCGGAAAGGCCGCTTTCTTTAAGCTCGGCCGTTGAAGGATATATCGGAACAATCCGGCCGGTATGAATCAATTGGCTATCAATATCTTCAATTCTTTCAATTTCCGGATGTACCATCTGCAATTGCTGGAAATATGTTACCGGCCCGGTTATGGCATAAATTTCTCCCTTGGTGAAGGTCTTTTCGAGATAACGTAAGCCCGCAAACCAAATCAGGGCGACATAGCCGGTATCATCACCGATGACGACTTCGAGCCTCTGCCGTTTGCCTTTAAGAATTCCCTTGCCCAAAATCCTGCCGATAATAGTTGCGGTCACATTGGCCTTAAGAGATCCGATAGGGGTAATCATAGTACGGTCGATATACCGTCGCGGTAAAAAATGCAGAAGATCGCCCAAAGTGGCAATGCCGATCCGGGCCAGCGCCGCCGCCCGGCGCGGACCGACCCCCTTGAGATACTGAATTTCGGAATTGAATCTCATTTCGGCCATTCCGACAGACTAAATTTTTTGGGAATAATTGTCAATAACATTCCACGGATGGCGGCACCGTGATAATTTGCGGGAAGAATGCTATTGATTCCGTGCATAGAAAATTATTATTAATTAGAAAATTTAATCAGGAGGAATAATGAAAAAAATAACCGGCATATTAATTTTCGCCTTTATGAGCTTTCTGCTCATAAATGATGATATTCTGGCGGCGGGATGGGAGAAGTCGTTTGATTTATCGCTCAATGCGACCCAGAGCAGTTATTCCAATAGCTGGGTGGGCGGAGAAGCGGGAAATTTCACCTGGGTGGCCAATGGCAATGGCATTTTCAGCAAGCAATTAACCCCGATTTTCAATTTGAGAAATACCGTCAAACTGGCTTTCGGAGAAACACACAGCCAGGACAAAGAAACAAAAAAATGGGCCAAACCGGTCAAATCCACCGATCAAATCGATATTGAATCGCTGGGATTGTTTTCGATCAAGGCGTTTATTCAACCTTATGTGGCCTTCAGATTCGAAAGTCAGTTCATGGATGCCTCGGTGACCAATCATAATCGTTATATCAATCCCATGCTTCTTACTGAATCGGCCGGTTTGGCACGTCAAATTCTTAAAAAAGACAAAAACGAAATATTGACCCGCCTGGGGTTCGCTTTCAAGGAAAATATCAATCGCAGCCTGATACAGGATCAGGTCGACACGTCCATATATACCACCAAAACAATTACCGCAACCGACGGCGGCGTGGAATCCGTAACCGACGCCAAGCTTGTCCTGAGCGATAAGTTGGGCTATATCGGAAAATTGAGCCTTTTTAAACCTTTCTTCTATTCCAAGAAGGATGATTACAAAGGAACTCCGGAAGAAAATTATTGGAAAGCCATAAAGGTGAATTGGGAAAATTCGATGGTTGCATCGGTATCAAAATATGTGCAGGTGGTGTTTTACGTGCAGTGGTTGTATGAAAAACAGGTCAGTCTGAAAGGCCGATTGAAAGAGACGCTGGCCTTTGGGCTAACTTATAAACTTCTGTAATATTAAAAAAACAGGGTGAGAAGAGCAAAATGCTTCTCACCCGGCGATTCGCCCAATTGTCTATTTGCTGATATAAACCATCTTGCCGCCAAGGATAGTACCTTCAACGCGACCCGACAACTTCCACCCGATAAAAGGTGAATTTTTGGACTTGGAGCGGAAATTTTCCTTCTTTACGGTCCACTTTTTTTCCGGATCAATAATGGTAACATCGGCCGTCTTTCCGATTTCAAGGGTCCCGGCCGACAGATTCAGGATACGGGCCGGATTGAAAGTCATTTTGGCGATGGCATCGGCCCAGGAGAGGTATCCCTTATCGATTAAACGGGTTTTAACCAAACTCAGGGTGGTCTCCAAGCCGATCATGCCGGAAGGAGCTTGATCGAATTCGACATCTTTTTCCTCTTCGGCATGGGGAGCATGATCGGAGGCAATGCAGTCGATGGTGCCGTCAATCAAACCTTCAATCACGGCGTCGACATCTTTTTGTGTTCGAATCGGGGGATTGACCCGCAGGTTGGTGTCGAATTCTTTGCCGATTTCATCATCAGTCAGGCAGAAATGATGGGGACAGGCCTCGGCGGTGACATTAATCCCTTCGGCTTTCGCCTGCCGAACCGCTTTGACCGCGCCGGCGGTGCTGATATGGGCGACATGCAATTTCCCGCCGGTAAAGGCACAGAGACGGATATCGCGCAGGACGGCAATTTCCTCGCCCACGGCGGGGCGACCTTTCATCCCCAAACGAGTTGATTCGTACGATTCGTTCATAACACCGCCATCGCACAAATATTTGTCTTCCGCGTGAGAGATAACCGGAATGCCGAACATCTTGGCATACTCCAAGGCGCGCCGCATAAGTTCGGGATTCTGAAGATAATTGCCATCATCGGAAATCCCCACCGCGCCGGCATTAACCAGATCTCCGATTTCGGCCAATTCTTCACCCTTAATAGATTTGGTGATGGCCCCAATAACATAAACCCGGGCGTCGGCTTTTTCGGCACGAGAATGAACAAATTTCACGGTTTCTTGATTATCAATGGTCGGATTAGTATTGGGCATACAGCAGATGGAAGTAAAGCCTCCGGCCGCGGCCGCCTGACATC
>CALMKK010000299.1 GCA_937867135.1 uncultured candidate division Zixibacteria bacterium | reverse complement strand
GGGATCATATAATTAGAAATCAGGACGATTGGAATCGGCATATCGATTACATACATTATAATCCTGTAAAGCATGGTTTAGCCAAAAGCCCTTTTATATGGAAACATTCTTCAATTTATGATTATTTAAGGGAAGGATTTTATGCGGCGGATTGGGGTGTGAAAGGCGATTTGGAGTTTATCGGCGATTGGGGCGAATAAATAATAATTTGGCAGAACCGCAAGACTTCGTCTGGGGTTCTGCCCTACAGAAACTGATTTAGAAGATTGCTTTTATGGAAGACTTGGAAAAACTACGGATAAAATGGCTTAAGAGAGCAAATTTGGCATTATCCCTTCAATTATTTGCGATGTATTTGGCTTTTAGAGGCGACTATACCAAAAAACCGGAATCCATCGCCACCATATTAAATGCGCCTATTATCCGCACGGCTATCATGCTATTAGCATTTATTTCAGTTGTCGTATTTCTTGGTATCAGATATTATATTGGCACAGATCGATTTGCAAAATCAACAAAAGCAGGTTTTTCCGTAAGTGACGTCCTTCATGATCTAAAATATGCCAAACCTATGTTGTATTCGCTGGCTGCAATTTTGATCTGTGAGTTGTTATTACGCGCCGTTGAATGAAATCATAAATTATCTAATCCTCGTAGGTAAGGTCTCGAATCCCGGCATCTTCCTCTTCCCATTCCCTCTATCAATCTCTATCCGTCCCTCGTATATCATACCAAAAGGAATTATCATGTCTCGATGGGCTCCCCATTTGTTAAGCATCCTCCGCATCACCGCCGCCTTTATGTTTATTCAGCCGGGAATGATGAAACTCTTTGCTTTCCCGATCGGCGTTCCGCCCAACGGCGGCACCGTCCCTCTGGTATCGGAACTCGGTTTGGCCGGTATCCTCGAAGTTTTTGGCGGGGCGTTGCTTTTGGTTGGCCTTTTTACGCGACCCGTGGCCTTCATTCTATCCGGCGAAATGGCTGTAGCTTACTTCCAGGGGCACTTCCCTCAAAGTTTCTGGACGGTCGTGAATAACGGCTTCGCGGCGGCCCTTTACTGTTTTGTCTGGCTGTACTTCTCTGCCGCCGGTGCAGGACCCTGGAGCCTTGATGCCTGGCGGGAGAAAAGAAGGAAACGACCTCGATATTTCTGATTGCGCTGAGCCTTGGTAGGTCGGCGTACCGAATCCGGCAATTGCCGGAAGCCAAGGTAGGTCACGACCCCGATTGGTGCGGTCGGGTGAAATGAAGGGGGCGGTCTTGACATTACAAAGCTCCTTTCGTAAATAAAACAGATGCATATGACTTCCTCCAACCGGGGCATTCACAAATTAAAATCTTGTGTCGGCTCTCACACGCCGTTCATGCCGGTTCTGAATACTTGATATGAAAATCAAACTTATAGCGCCGCGGATGTCTCTGCGCCCCATGGATTCGGAGTTTAAGAGATTGATGACACCCTCGATTGCCCTTTTGGTTTTGGCGGCGTTGACTCCTGACGAACATGAAGTTGAAATAATCGATGAAAATGTTTCCCCCATTAAAAACTATGATTCTGCGGACCTTGTCGGTATCACGAGCAATGTGGACACCTTTGATCGCGCCAGGGCAATATCTGCTCGTTTCATGAAGACGGGGTCGCCGGTCATTTTCGGGGGAATTTTCCCCAGCTCCTGCCCCGATATTGCCCAACAATATTGTAATTCTGTCTGCATCGGCGATGCCGAATCCAATTGGGCCACGATACTGGCCGATGCCGCGGGTAGGCGATTGCAGAAACGGTATATCGGCCGCCGCGAACTGAATGTAGATTTAATTCCTCGCCCCAAGTGGGAGGCAATAGACAAAAAGAACTATCTCTACACCAATGTGGTAACGACCAGCCGGGGTTGCATCCACACCTGTGAATTCTGCTACAATAGCTGCGAATATATCGTAAGGGAGTACCGGCGTCGCCCCCTGGTCTCGGTTATCAGAGAAATAGAGCGGCTTGAAACCAAACAGGTGCTTTTTGTGGATGACAATTTCCTGGGCGATCCAAAATGGCTCAATGAATTTCTTGCAGTCATTACTCCGCTCAATTTGACCTGGCACGCGGCCGTTTCAGTTGAAATCGGACGGAGTCTTCCCTTGATGGATAAGATGGCGCGGGCCGGATGCCGCAGTCTCTTCATTGGATTTGAATCGATCAACCAATCGTCGGTGACCGGTGTCCGCAAGCGGCAGAATCATGTCTCCGAATATGAGACAACTATAAGGGAACTTCATGACCGGCAAATAATGATTAACGCCAGTATGGTGTTTGGTTTTGACCATGATGATGCCGGGGTCTTTGATGCTACCCTGCAATGGCTGCTCTTGAATCGGGTGGAAACCATGACCGCGCATATTCTGACGCCGTATCCGGGAACAAAATTATATGCCCGCCTCGAAGCGGAGGGAAGAATAATTGATAAGGATTTGACCCATTATAATACCGCGCATGTCGTTTTCCAGCCGGCCCTCATGAGCCGGGAAGAACTTCTAAACGGATATTTGAAGATATATGATAGGTTTTATTCGCTAAAAAATATCGGCCGGCGGTTTCCCCGAGCGAGGGAGCAGTGGATTCCGTTTATTCTATTTAATCTGGGATATCGAAAGTTTGGATCGGCGATATCAAGAATAGGGAAATTTGGCCTGATGCAATTTATCGGTAAGGCGGCGCGAAAACTTTCTTACGGCATAGATTGAGCTCTTGTAAATACCGTCTTAATTGTCAACTGCATAATTAAAAGTTGCGGTGGGTTTTAGTTCCGACATTTATGTCGGAGCGTGAACCTCCGCATTGTCCCATTTCAAAATGTGATATAGATTGGGAATTTTTGCATTGCCATTATAAATTGATTATTGTAAATAATATTTATGACTAAAGATTCCATCAATCTCAAATCCCTCAAATTTCGGCCGCTCGATATCTCCACCTGGAAAGATTTCGTAAAACTGATGGGGGAGAAGGGGGGCTGCGGCGGATGCTGGTGCATGACCTGGCGGATCCCGCCGAAAATATTCCATACCCAATCCGGCGATGGCAACAAAAAGGCGATGCACAAACTGGTCAGAGCGGGCGAACCGATTGGCATAATCGGATATCTGAACGATGAACCGGTCGGCTGGTGTGCGGTCGCCCCGCGCGAAAAATACCCCCGGCTGGAAAACTCCAAAGTTCTGGCGCCGTTGGATAACAACCCGGTCTGGTCGGTCTCCTGCCTCTTCATTGAAAAGAGATTTCGTCGCAAAGGCTTATCCTCCCATTTTCTCAAGGCCGCCGTGGCCTACGCCAAAAAGTTGAAAGCCAAAATTGTCGAAGGGTACCCGTCGGTGCCGTATGACAAAAATATCCCCGCCGCTTTCGCCTGGACCGGTTTCCCATCGGCCTTCGAAAAAGCCGGCTTCACCGAAGCCGCCCG
>CALMKK010000298.1 GCA_937867135.1 uncultured candidate division Zixibacteria bacterium | reverse complement strand
AAGGAAGATGCAATGTGAATCAGAATATTCTAATGAAGTATGTTGCACAGCAAATCCTTCATTATCTACGCCTCTCAATGTAATATGCCTTGCCGCCTGCGGTTCAATATCCATCAATTGGGAAGCAGTTTCTGGAGTTGATAAATACTATATTTATCGCGATAATATTAAATATGATTCTACTACATTAGTTAGTTGGATTGACAATGCTCCCGGAACCAATCAACGGTGTTATAAAATTTCTGCTCATGGGACTTGCGGGGAATCTCAGCAATCACAGGAAGCTTGCTGCACTGCGAATCCAATCTTAGCTGCGCCAGAAAATGTCACTTGTGAATCCGGGTGCGGCTCCATTACCGTCAACTGGGAGCCTGTCCAAGGAGCCACCAAATATTACATTTATCGGGAAAATACCAAATATGATTCAACTGAGTTAGTAAATTGGACTGATGTTGGCTCTGGTCTATCTGAACAGTGTTATAGAATCTCCGCCAGCGGTCTATGTGGTGAGTCGCCTCAATCTCAGGAAGTGTGTTGCTCCGCGGATCCTGTTTTATCTGCCCCGGAGAATGTTGCATGTGAATTTGATGCCAATATAGTCACTGTCACCTGGGACCCGGTATCTGAAGCGATAAAATATTATATTTATCGTGGAAATGCCAAATTCGATTCAACTGCAACCACAACTTGGACAGATAATGCTCCAGGCACCACTCAGCAATGCTATAGAATCTCGGCAATTGCTGCCTGTGGGGAATCTATTCAATCACAGGAGACTTGTTGCGCCCCTACACCTTCTTGTTTTGCTTCGGTTTCGCCAACAGGGAAACCTTATACAATTATCATCTCCAGAGCTCGCGAGGACGGGATAATAGCCCCCAGCGGTACAGAAATCGGCGTTTTTGATGGTACCCTATGTGTTGGAGCGGGGATCTTTGATAATAGTTGGCCAGTTACAATCACGGCATGGGAAAGCGACCCAGGAAACAGCTTGCCTGGCTTTGTTTCCGGACATCCAATTGTCTTTAAATATTGTATCAATAGTCAGATTGTTGATGCTTGTGTGGACACTCTCCAGAGTGGTAACGGCAATTTTGGTTATTCACCCTATACTCAGTTTGTGCTTGAAAGTCCTTGCGGCGGTCCGATATCGGTCCCTGTTGCCGGTCAAAGATGGAATTGGATATCTTTTTGGAGAGAGCTTGCTGATCCTAGAGCTCAAGTTGTTTTCTCAAATTCCTGCATTAAGCAGGCCATTGACGATGAAGGCAAGACTTTTATTCCGAGCCCCCTTATCAATACCATTGGGAGTGTTAATATTAGAAAGGGATATGCCGTATATGCATCATGCACGGATACTCTATATCCACTC
Organism: uncultured candidate division Zixibacteria bacterium; assembly: GCA_937867135.1. GTDB lineage: Bacteria > Zixibacteria > MSB-5A5 > GN15 > PGXB01 > UNRQ01. The sequence goes on along the minus strand of CALMKK010000298.1, from coordinate 3,067 downwards.
AGCAACAATATAGATCCATGTGCATATACCTTAGAAATTAAGCGCCGGCAATGGAATTTAATACCCTATTTGTTGCCTACGGCTCAGCCTGTGACGACTGTGATGGGATGTATTTCTACTCAAATCAGGCAATTGCTGGCTGACGATGGCGGCACTTGGATTCCTTCTTTGGGGATAAACACTCTCAGCAATTTGATACCCGGTAAAGCCTATCGCTGTTATCTTGTGGACGGAACTTCTTCTCTTAATTATACTTACTGCGATTGCCAGATTTATGCCACTACGAGTGTTCGTGATCCAAATGAGATTCCTTCATTATATCGGCCCAGCGGTATTGTATTTAATTATTTCAGTCCGGTTCCTACTACTGGAAAACCCTATACCATCATTGTTGAGCTCGGCAGCGATCTCAAGAGCTTGGTCGGCGGATTTAGCACAAACGATGAGATTGCGGCCCTAGACTTGGATAATATAGATGTCGCGACCAATAAGTTCCTATGTGCCGGTGCCAGCAAATATGCAGGCAGCGACACCGTCATTATTACTGCTTGGGAGAGCGACGCCGGCAATGATTTAAAGGGATACAATCCGGGGGATCACATTTACATTCACTTTTGGGATTACTCAACCAATACGGCATACAGATTTGATTGCCAATGGATAAACTGCGACGGCACCTTTGGTTATTCTCCTTACTCATTTGTTAAATTGTCGAATCCCGTTGGATTTGAGGGTGACAAAGAAAATATACTGCCCACTTCATTTACTCTGTTTCAAAATAATCCCAACCCATTTAATCCTAATACGACTATTAAATTCTACTTGCCAAGGGCTTCAGATGTAACCCTCGAAGTACTTAATATTATGGGTCGGAGAGTAAATACCTTAGTCCGTGACAAACTCAGAATGGGTATCCATAATATTGAATGGGATGGAAGGGATTACAACGGCAGGCAACTTTCAAGCGGCGTCTATTTCTACCGTCTGAAAACCGGAGAATTCATTGATACTAAGAAGATGATGATGGTGAAATGACGAAATTGATCCGGAATTGATCATTAATTTGCAATTCCGTATCATTAAAATCTAACGGACCTTCCTCCATTAGAAAATTTGAAAATGGAGGAAGGTCTTTAATGGTGACTATTCTGATTCTCGATTAAAAAATGCCGCACAAAGGCATTCTTTATTTGCAAGTTTAAGAGAGAATAAGGTTGATTTATTTACCGACTCATGCTTTATTTAAGGGGACTTTGAGCCCCAGCTTTTGTGTTCAGACTAAAAACTGCTTCCTTATGGGAGAATTGTATGGCAAAATATCTTTTCGAAATTCCACGATTCTTATAATGCTTCTTAAGTGTCTACAATTGCCTATCAAACTCTGGCGGAGATCACCTATTTGTAATAATAGAGATATATGCCGATGCTCTCATTTGCGCAATAGGCCATATATAATTTGACTTTCACTAGTCTAAGAGGTATCCGATGCGATTAGCTATGTTGTTGAATTTCACCATTTTACTGTCGTCCTTGATCCCTCGGATATCCTATTCTGAGGCGACTGTCAACAAGAATTCTGAGTTACAAAATTCTAAATTTCATTACACTGAGACCGAAATTCGCACTGCTTACGAAGGTCTGGTTGCGCGCGGGTATCCAGTAACATACAACGGCGTGGCTCAATATATGAACAACCGACCTTATTCTGGTGAGGAATATTTGGAATTCCTGGGAGATCACTCGGTCAATATAGCGGCCTATTCTACTGAAATGCTTGACAAAGCGGGTATTTATAACCCAGAAATATTTGTTTTCATGGATTATGCCATAACTGCAACACGTACTTGGGGAAAGATTTGTCAAAGTCAGCCTGATTATCAGGAAGCGTGGACTATTGCGAGGGATAAGCTTCCTGAGATTGGTCTTCAAATCATTTGCCTGGCTGGAACAGGCGGGTGGTGCATCTTCTCTCAAGCGTATAGTGGAATCTCAACTGCAGTAGACTTATTTTCTTCTTGGTGGATAAGCACCCAAAACAAAGCTGGCATCAACAACCAACTTGCTTACTACAAAATCTACCGTGAGTACTGGAATATTCAGGAGCCGTATCAGGATTTGGAAGTCGCAGCAACACTGGACGGAGGATACCTTCGCCCGCCCGCGGGTTTCCAATATTATGAAATAGCGGTGCCGTATGATACTGACGTCTTTTCTCCGGATACCTTAGAGGTAATTGCAGAAGAGAATTATAGATTCGAATCCAGTGAGTCAGAGATTGACACTGCAATTTCACTTGCCGCTCGGACGGCACAAGCATATCTGGATTCGATCGTGGTGCAGCTCGCTCCGTATCAGAGCGGTTCACTAACCGTAGTGGTGGACGCAGAAGACAATTCTGCCTATATTGGCAACATCGGCCCTCTTCCAGTTCAAAACCTCTTTCTTCGTGATAAACGCTTGCTGCCCGATGCAACGACTGATACGATAATAGAATTTGCCGCTGGTCAGCGAACTATTCTTGCTTTGCCGTCCGGGTCGCAGTTCAGCGATATGGATGAAATAGAATTTCAACTTTTCGGGGTGACCGTTAAGATTCCAATCAGCGCTTCGATTAAGCCATTTGTCGGATCCTTTAGTATTCATAACAATGACGACGGTTTTAATCTGTTTGCACCGCAATCTATTTACGTACAATCACAGCTAATACCCTTGGGGCCCAACTATACTTATGATGTTGACTTTGGCGATGGCTCACCAATTGTCAGCGGAAGCGCCAATTCCACAGGACTTGTCTTCTCGGATCCTCATACGTACTCGCAGCCCGGAACATATGCTGTCAGGCTTTCAGTCTATGACAATGCTGGTCATACCGCAATAATGCGACAATACTATTACTTAATAAATAAATCGAGCCCGGTGACGAGGTCGTTTTCGGCCAGGTAGGTGAGGTCGTGGCCAGGCGCTTCGGCGCTGGCGCCTGGTGCGCCGACGATCATCACCAGCGACAGCGCCGGGTAGTTCTGATGCAGTGACGCCCAGTCCAGCCCCAGTTTTTTCAGGGCGCTGG
>CALMKK010000297.1 GCA_937867135.1 uncultured candidate division Zixibacteria bacterium | reverse complement strand
AGTGGGCGGGAAGATGAGGATATCTGCCGCGCGCAGAATTATCCCGCAAATCGCATTTTCGCTACTAATTCGGTGTTGTCTGCTTCATTGGGCCCCTTATATAGAAGGAGGTCCATAATTATGCCCGTTGACTACCGTAAGCCAATCGCCTTTTGCCGCAATGACTCCCGGCCTGCTTTTTTGCACAAAAACTTTGCCGTATTTTACACGACCGCAATTGATTGCGAGAAAAGACACAAATTTGGGGCCCCCTTTTTTTCCACAAAGCGAACCCACTATTCCCCTATCCCCTTCCCCCTTATCTTCTTACGCCGAATTCATTATTGGCTTCGCTTCATCCGCCTCTTGCGGGACAATCGGTTACATCAGGGCCAAATGACATCACCACCCAGACCGCCGCGTGGCGGATGCCGGTTGAATTACGCCATCGGATTTTATATATTCCCTCAAGTTGGTGTGGATTCAACATATCCGAGTATGGGCAAAATTGTAAATTACACCGCGCCGTTCGTGGCGATCGATTTCGAAACGGCTAATTATTATCCCAACAGCGCCTGCGCCCTTGCGCTGGTGCGGGTCGAGGACGGTACCATTGTCGGCCGCAAGGTGGAACTGATCCGCCCCCCGGACCGTCAATTTGTTTTCACCTGGTTGCACGGTATCGCCTGGGATGATGTCGCCGAAAGGCCGTCTTTCGCCGATCTATGGCCCCAGTTCAAGCAATTCATCAAGGGGGCCAAATTTCTGGCGGCGCATAACGCCCCGTTCGACCGCGGTGTCCTTCGCACCTGTTGCACCGAGGCCGGCCTTGCTCCGCCCCGGATACGTTTTGTCTGCACCATGAAACTGGCGCGGGAAAAATGGAATATCTATCCCACCCGCCTGCCCGATGTCTGCGGCCGTTTCGGCATCCCGCTCAATCATCATGACCCGCTCTCCGATGCCGAAGCCTGCGCGCGGATTGTCATGCAGGCGCTGGAAGAAAGTAAGGTATATGGATGAAATCAACCATTGAACTGATTGCCTTGGTCGGCCTGGCGCTGGGCCTGTTCCTGATCGGGTACTATTGGTCGATTCTTCCGGATCGCGTCCCCAGCCATTATGATCTGGCCGGCAATGTCGACCACTGGGCCTCCAAATCATCACTTCTATTGCTTCCGCTTATCAGTCTTATTGTGTTTCTGGGGATACATATTGCGGGGCATTACCCGAAGATTTTCAATTATCCCTGGAAATTCGCCCCGCAAAGTCTGCCGCGCCAGCAGGAATTGGCCCAGATCTTCTTGTCGTCTCTGAAAATGGAAATAGTCTGGCTCTTCAGTCTGCTTGAATATCAGACCATTCGGATCGCCTTAGGGAAAGAAAAAGCTCTCGGTCCCGGTTACATGATTATCTTCATCGTGATAATCTTCGGAACCGCCGCTATCTATTTTGTCAAAAGCTATCGGGCCCGATAGCAAAATATTTTATTCGGCCTTACGGCATCAAATAATCGGGCGAGCGCGGCAGTTCCACCGCGGCCTTAATCGATGATACCTTCTGCCTCAAGGCCAGAACCGATTGCACCACCCGCTCGAAGCCGATCCCGCACCCCGATGATTGCCCCTGCCCGTACTTTAGAACCTCGAAATACCACCCGAACTGCTCCGGATCGACCTGGCGCTCCACCAGATGGTCGTACATGTACGATTCCTCGAACTGCTTCCGGCAGAGATCGGCTTTTCCTTCCCGGACCGCCCCTCCGACCGATTCCCCAACCCGCGGCAGAAGCAGGTCACAGCAGAGGGTTTCGCCGTTATCCCGTTTCATCGAGAAGAACTTGATGACGCCGCCCGGTTTCGGTTTGGGATTGGACGGGTAATGGGTGACGAAAGTCGGCAGGGAGCCGAGTATATCGCAGATGGCCAATTCTTCGGTGCTTCCGAGATCATCCCCCGGCTCGATATGGAACTTGTTCCGTTTCAAAAGCATGATAGCATCGGCATATTTTATCCGGTTGAACGGCATCGCCACATACCGGGTGAGTTCGGGCGATTTGGATATCTCCGCGGCCGCTTTGTACATCGCCTGAATCAGCGACTCGATAAGATTCATCAGGCCGTCCAGTTCGAAATCACGCCCCTCGAATTCGATCAGGGTAAATTCGCAGAGATGACGGTTGGTGACTTTACGCTCCTGGCGAAACGACGGACCGATGGTATAGACCCGGTTGTGGGTCTGGGTAAAGGCCTCGAGATAAAGTTGCCCGGTTTGACGCAAGAACATGTTTAACTCATGGCCGGATTCATTGAACATCGTGACCGGCATGGCATTGGGAAACCACTCGCACGAGCCGGTGGCCCCGGTTATACAGGGGACCGAGATCTCCATAAAGGAATTTTCCTCGAACCACTTCCGGGCCGCCGCCAGAAGTTTGGAACGGAGAAGAGTGGTATCTTTGAATGTCCCCTGAATGACCTCCAAGTGACGCATCGGTTGATCCTCCGATAATTACAGGTTAAAAAAAAGGCCACCCCCGGTGGGGCGGCCGCTATCGCCAAAAATAATTGGCCCGGACGGTAATCCGTCACGGACCGGTAACTTTATGAAGTCCCGGAATTGCGCTTTTTTTGTCATTCTAGCGGCCATAAGGCGTAAATTTCACTCCTTTTTCTCAGGCAGGTACAAGGAATCCATTCGCCCCGGGCATAAAAAAGCCCGGTCATTTCGCCCCTGATATCAATGTACCTTAAAGGCCCATTATATCGTGTCAAAACCGCCGCGTCAATAAAAAAGTTGTTCAAGCGGCGCAAATATTAAAAATAATCGACCTAAACAGTAGATATTTTAAGCATAATAAAACTTAAGGCCTTGATTGGCAGAGAGATGCCGAAAAGCCCCAAACTTGGAAGATTTTTCCAGCCGCGGAAACTTCGAGCCCGTACTCGGTATAATACTATATCATATCGGGAGAACAGTAATAATATCAGCAAGGAGGTGATGAAAAAAAAAACAATTTCTCCGGATACGATGCGATTGAAGATTTTTGGAAACTAACCTGCCTGTGAATAAAGAGCAATTCGGGCAAAGGAGACGTATATGCTGAAGAAAAATTTTACTCTGAAGATGGCCCTGACAGCCGTCCTGGGAATGGCTCTGGTAATGTGGAGTTTCTCTCCGACTATGGCGCAAGGCATGACGTCCGGTAAAACGATGACAAAATCAACCAAGATGTCGCATATGAAATCAGGCAGTCATAAGGGAATTCTTGACGGCAAGTATTTTTCGGGGACGGTGACCGGGAACGGCGCCCAAACTCCAAACACCGAAGAAGTATATTTCCGTGAAGGCCTGCTTCATGTCAATTCCCCGCAAATGAAAGGCTTCGGTCCGGCACCCTATACAACCACGGAAGAAAATGGCGTTATTTCCTTTAAAGCGGAAACCATCAGCAAAATGGACGGTAAAATGGAATGGAACGGAACCGTGAAGGATAACACGCTGGAAGCGAATGTCACCTGGAACCGGGAAGGAAAAGAGCCGACCATGATGACCGTGAATTGTGCGGCCATGCAACATCATAAAAGTAGTAAGACGACTCCCGCTCCCACAATGAAGAAATAGCGGCGAGAGATAAAACTCCGCTTCATGTTGATTCATTGTATAAGGGCAAGGAAACCATTCCTTGCCCTTTTTTATTGACCGATATCGTGTCGGCCTGTTGACATATTCGCCGGTTTAATTACATTCATAGGCCGATTCAGCACGATATGATAGAATTATGATACCATATCTCGGCCAGACCTTGGCCATCCTGACCGCCCTGGTATGGGCGGGGGCGGTCATTTTATTCAAAAAGAGCGGCGAGCAGATGCATCCCATCTCGCTCAATCTGTTCAAAAACAGCCTGGCCGTCCTGCTTATCCTTATCACCATGCCTTTTATGGGTGAGACAATTTTTCGGGATGTCCCCTTTGAGGATTATGTTCTCCTATTCATAAGCGGCGTTCTCGGTTTGGGAATCGCGGATACATTTCTTCTTAAAAGCCTCAATCTGGTCGGGGCCGGACTTTCGGCCATTGTCTCGTGTCTTTACAGTCCGTTTATCATAACGCTTTCGATCATATTCCTCGGGGAAAGATTGGGCATCTTGCAGATAATCGGGGCGACGATGATAATTTCTGCGGTTTTGACGGCGGTCGGGAAAAATGGCCATGAAAGACACAAAATCACTCGTCGCAATCTCTGGCTGGGAATTCTATACGGCGCCCTGGCCAATATCGCCACGGCGACCGGCATCGTCATAATCAAGCCGCTTTTGGCGCGGTCACCATTATTATGGGCCACTGAAATGCGTCTGTTCAGCGGAATTGCAGTTCTGGTGGTGGCGACTCTTGTCCACAAAGATCGCAGTAAAATTGCTCTGCCCAAAATTAATTTTCGGGGCTGGGTTTTTACAA
>CALMKK010000296.1 GCA_937867135.1 uncultured candidate division Zixibacteria bacterium | reverse complement strand
GCCGATAAAATGATGGCGGCGTTGGAAGCGGCGCAGGCTGAGGGAGGCGATATCCGCGGGATGCAGTCGGCCGCCATGGTGGTGGTATCGGGCAAACCGACCGGGATGTCCTGGAAAGACCGCCTGATCGATATCCGGGTCGATGATTCTCCGCAACCGCTGGTTGAATTGAAACGGCTCCTCAATATTTCACGCGCTTATAAACATATGGATAACGGTGATAATTTTATCGCCGACAAAAAATACGACGAGGCCAATGCCGAATACGCCAGGGCCGCCGAACTCGATCCCGGCAATGTCGAAATTCAATTCTGGCACGCCCAGACCTTGGTGATGGCGGGGCAATTGGAATTGGCTCTTCCGATTTTTAAACAAGTCTTCAAAATAGATGAAAACTGGCGTACCCTTGTGCCTCGATTGGTGAAATCGGACCTTTTACCGAATGACGACAAAATTATTAAACAGATCGTCTCGCAGTAAATTTTCATTCAATTGCACGCGGCTCCAAAGGCTGTGTCACAAATACTGTCTTGCGAATACTGTAATCGGCGGGTCCTCATGTCAGGGCCCGGCGTCTGCCGGGCAGACCCGCCGCATTCCTTTGCTCCCGAAGGCTGTGCTGCAAATACTGTGATCGGCGGGTCCTAAGACCCGCCGCATTTCTATAATCCCGGTTTATAGTGCGTCACACGAAGTTATAACGCGCCATTTTTTAATTAATGAGTACTTTGAGTTTCCTATTAATTTGTGGATGGGTTCTCTTGTCCCCTTATTAACCTCCTTATAAGGAAGATAATTAAATAGATTAATCCGCTCCATTTATCTAAAAGGGACTTCGAACTATCTCACCTCATTTTTTGTTTATCTCTATGCGTATAATTATAAAAGCGCTAATGAAAGGACCATATGAAACGACCCAAAACACTGGGCGAACTTAAAAAATCGGGATATATAGATCATTCGACCAAAGAAGAACTTCGCCGAAACCTATTGGAGGCAATAAAATCGGGGAAAAAGCGATTTCCCGGTATTGTCGGCTATGACCGAACCGTCCTGCCGCAACTGGAAAACGCCGTTCTTTCCCGGCATGATTTTATCCTTTTGGGACTTCGCGGCCAGGCCAAAACCAGAATTCTGCGGCAATTGATTGATTTGCTTGATGAATATATCCCGGTTATTAAGGGAAGTAAACTCAACGAAAACCCCTTTTCCCCTATTTCGTCGCATTATAAAAAAATGGCCGGAGAGACGGGGGATAATCTGGAAATCGAATGGCGCCACCGCGAGGATCGTTATCATGAAAAACTGGCGACGCCCGATGTTTCCGTGGCCGATCTCATCGGCGATATCGACCCGATCAAGGCGGTCCGGGAGAAGCTTGATTTATCCGATGAAGAAGTGATTCACTGGGGGATTATTCCGCGCACCAACCGCGGCATCTTCGCCATCAACGAATTACCCGATCTGCAACCCCGCATTCAAGTGTCGCTTCTCAATATTCTCGAGGAAAACGACTTGCAGATTCGAGGCTTCCCGATACGCGTTCCGCTCGATATGGTGCTGGTTTTCACCGCCAATCCGGAAGACTACACCAATCGCGGCAATATCATAACGCCTCTCAAGGATCGTATCGCATCGCAGATCAACACTCATTATCCGACCAGCCTTGATGATGCCAAAGAAATTACGCGGCAGGAGGCTTGGTGGCAGCGTGACAATGAAGTTTTCATCCCGGAGATTATTCGCGATATAATCGAGGAAATCGCCTTCGAGGCGCGGGAAAGCGAGTATGTCGATCAGTCCTCCGGCGTATCGGCCCGGCTATCGATCTCGGCGTACGAAAATCTGATATCCAATATTGAACGGCGGGCCGCCCGCAATAATGACAATGACTATTTTCCCCGTATCTGCGACCTTTATTCGGTGATCTCGTCGATTGTCGGCAAAGTGGAACTGGTTTACGAAGGGGAACTCGAGGGGCCGACCATCCTGGCGGTCAATTTAATCGGCGAGGCCGTCAAGAAAACGTTCGGGCGCTATTTCCCGCCTCCGCGCAAGGAAGGCAAGGTCAATCTCGACCGCCCCGCTGAACAGAATATCTATGAGGCCGTCATTGATTTCTTCTCCACCGGCAAGCGGCTGGAGCTTTCGGATGAAATGCCGTACGAGGATTACAAGAAACAACTGACTCAAATAATCGGATTGAAAGAAATCGCCCAAAAATATTTGCCGTCGAAAGATCCGCGCGAAACTCTCCTGACCATGGAATTCGTTCTCGAGGGTCTGCATCGGGCCAATATTATCGCCAAAGAATCGCCCGACAATCGTTTTGTCTATGCCGATATGATTGAAAATATTTTGAGGAATTAAATGCGCTTTGTGTATTCGCAATGGAACGATGAACTCCTGCAGAAGATCAAAAATATGCGGGATCTTCTGTCGATCTTCAATTATATCCTCCTGCAGGTCAACGGCGATGTGGATAAGGCTTTCAAAGTAATGGAGAAACTGCAGGAGATGGGGTACCTTCCGGAAGAATTCGATCTGGACGAATTCAAAAAGGAACTCCTCGACCGCAAGATTATCGCCCTGGATCACGATGCGGCCTCGCTGACCCGAAAAGGGGAGCGGGGGCTTCGGCGCGAAGCGTTCGATCGTGTTTTCCAGCAATTGAAATCATCCGGAATGGGCAATCATCCCACTCCGCTCGGCGGCGGCTATTCGGAAGAGACTCTTCCGGAAAAACGGCCGTACGATTTCGGCGATGACCTTCTCAATCTCGACCTCAAAGGCTCCATGCTGAATACCATCTCCCGCACCGGTTCGCTGGGGATGGATATGACGCATGATGATTTGGAAGTTTATGATACATCGCGCACCACCAATTGCGCCACGGTCGTTTTGATCGATATTTCGCACTCGATGGTTCTCTACGGCGAGGACAGAATCACGCCCGCCAAGCAGGTGGCTCTGGCTTTCACCGAATTGATTACCTCCAAATATCCGAAGGACAGCCTCAATATCGTCCTTTTCGGCGATACCGCCGAGGAAATCAAAATCGAGGATTTGCCGTATGTCGGGGTCGGGCCGTATCATACCAATACCAAAGCCGGACTGCAGAAGGCCCGCCAGATTCTTCTCCGGAAGAAAAGTATCAACCGGCAGATATTTATGATTACCGACGGTAAACCGTCGATGATAACCAAAAGCAACGGCCGTCCATACAAAAACCCGGTCGGGCTCGATCCGATGATTGTCAATCGAACGCTCGACGAAGCGGTGGTCTGCCGCAAGAAAAAGATCACGATTACGACCTTCATGATCGCCGATGACAGCTATCTGCAGGAATTCGTGAAAAAACTGACCGAATTGAATCGCGGCCGCGCCTATTTTGCATCGCCCGACAATCTCGGCGACTATCTATTCTGGGATTTCATGAATAATCGTAAGAGGCAGAAATAATCTAAAAAAATCGTCCCTGAGGCGTTCGACGGCGTATAATTAATGAGGGTGGAAGGTAATAACTATCATCCGGATACGGCGGGTTTGCAGGCCCGCCGTTGTTTTAATATTTGAATCAAAAACAATTTATTTCCAATTCTTCATTATATGATCGGTCGGTCCTCCCGTCAGGGCCGGGCCTTTGACGGCAGACCGACCGCAGATCATTCCAAAAATATCATTCCATTAAATCGCAGTTCTTTGCGTAATACTCCGCGAAGCCTTCATGGCCGGAATAAAGATGAGAAATTGAGAAAAGGAATTGCCTAATGGCTTTCATAGTTGCCGATCCCTGTATCAAATGCAAAAATACCGATTGCGCCGAGGTTTGCCCGGTGAATGCTTTTCACGAAGGAAAGAACATGGTGGTTATCGACCCCAAAGTCTGTATCGATTGCCGCTTGTGTGTCGATGAATGCCCGGTGGGAGCGATCTATTCCGATGAGGAACTTCCGGTGGATTGGCTCGATTATGCCGAAATCAATGCCATCTATGCCAAAAAATGGCCGGTGATAAAGTCGAAAAAAGAACCGCTCCCCGAATCGGAAGAATTCAGCCAGGTGCAGAACAAACGCGACCTCTTCGATCCCAATCCGGGTGATTAAAGTGTTAATTTTGTGTCTGGGAATATTTCTCTACGGCCGTTTCA